>CAYYEF010000007.1:14525-26643 GCA_964470825.1 uncultured Candidatus Saccharibacteria bacterium
CTTGGTAAGTAACTCATTGGATCAAGATATGCGTTAAGGTCAGCAAAAGGACCTGTAGCGTTTGTGGCAGCACATCCAGAACCTCCTGGTTTATAATCACCATAACGTCCAATTTTGACTCCTTGAGAGGCATATAGGGTTAAGTGTAAGTGAGGACCAGTAGTGATTCCGGTATTACCAGATAGGGCAATTACATCTCCTACTGATACTTTATCACCAGGGCTAACAAGAATGCTTGATAAGTGAGCATATAAAGAACTGATTCCGTTATCGTGCTCTATCAAAATCCATTTACCCCAAGCATAACAACCAGGATACGCATCAGTATTTCCTGTACCTTTAACTGTTCCTGAGCCAATAGATTTTATTTTTGTGCCGATAGAAGCACCGAAGTCTGTTCCTGGATGAAAGGCACGTCCGTAAATTCCCGGATTTGTTTTGGCAAATTGAGAACCTCCAAATTGCTGAGTGATGGTTATACTATCAAGAGGCCAACCAAACACACCACGCTTTGCAGACGGATAGGAATTTGGATCAATTAAGAATTTAATTTTTGATTCAATATCAAGCACTTCTTGCTCGAAAGCTTTTTTCTGTGCCTCCTTTTCTTTTAACAATCTTTGGTATTCAGCTTCCTTATTTTTTGTTTGAGTTAAGATGTTTTGTTGTTCTTTCTTTGTTTGATTCACTGCATCTGCTTGCCCATCTAATTCTTTCTTATATTGAGCTAGTTGAGCTTTTTCTGCAGCCTTCTGAGCTTTTGTTTCACGTAATTCAGCACTAATGCTCAATAAATAATCTATTTCATTTTGGAAGGTATTTTGGACCACGATACTTTGTTCAAGCTCTGTCCAAAAATCAGAAAAATTTTCTGACGACAGAAAAAGTTCTACAATATTTTTATTCTCTAGAGAATTTATGTGTCTGATTGATTGTGCGATACCAGCTGTATGATCATCAACTAATTTTTGTTTGTCGGTTATTTCTAAATCTAGTTTATTTATAGTAAGTTCTGCTTTTTGTATTTGAACTTCGGTGGATTTAATTTCACCAATAATTTTTTTTCTACTTGCTTCAAGAGAGTTTATTTTGCTTTGGAGAGTACTGGCTTGGCCACTTGTTTCATTCAAAAGTTTCCTTTGCTCAGCTATTTCAGCGTCAAGACGCTCAAGCTCCTTTCTTTTTTGTTGTATTTGTTCAGTTAGATTATCTATTTCCTTTTGATCAGCAAAAGAAATTAAAGGAATAATCAAAAAACTTAAAAGAAAAAAAACCAATATTTTTTTATTATATGGTAATTTCATTTAACTTTTTAATACTTGTCTTTATTCTTTCTATAGATTCTTTTTTACCTAATAGAGAAATTAAAACAAAAGGATCAGGGGATTTGTCTTTGCCTGATAATGAGTATCGAAGAGGCCATAACACATTCCCTTTTCCATTTTCGTTAGCATAATTCCAGATTAAGTTTTTAACATTGGTAGGATCTTTTAGTTGATCTTCCTGAGCATTTTCTATTAGTTCTGCTACTTTGCTTAGGTGCATTAGAGTTTCTACGTTAGGAGTTTCCTTCCAAATAATTTTTTGAATTTCTGAAATATTTGGAGCACTAAAAAAGTAATCAAAGTCCCCTGCTTCAATCAGATTTTTTAAATCATCAAAAACATTTATTTTTTCAATAATAATATTTTTTAAAGAAATAATTTTTTCATGAAGCTTCTCGTCTTCCAGTTGAAACTTTTCAAAATATTTTTTAACACTCTCAACAAAAACCGAATTATCTATTTTCTTTAAATATTCTCTGTTGTACCAATTAAGTCTTTCTTCATCAAAAATAGCACCAGACTTACTTACTCTTTCAATAGAAAATTCTTGGCACAGTTCTTCAATCGAAAATATCTCTCTTTCGTCTCCTGGATTCCAGCCAAGCATAGCAAGATAGTTGATTAGAGCGCCCTTTAGATAACCTTTCTCTCTAAAAGAATTAAGAGAAGTTGGACCATGTCTCTTTGACATCTTTGATCTGTCTTTACCTAAAATAAGCGGTAAATGGGCATATTTAGGGGTTTTAGCCCCAATAGCTTCTTGAATAAGTATTTGCCGTGGAGTATTTGAAATTCCGTCTTCTCCACGAATAATGTGAGTAATACCCATTTCAAAATCATCTACAACTACAGCTAGATGATATAGTGGTTCAGTTAATGATTTGGCAATAACAAAGTCACCCAGCTCAGTTGTATCAAAAGTAATTTCTCCACGAATTAAATCATTAAAGGTAATTTTTTTATTTGGATTTTTGAAACGAATAACCTCGGTACGTTCGCCACCTTCTTCTTTTGAGACGTAAGCTTTTTTATTTTTGATAAGCTTTTCTAAATATTTTTTATATATTTCTGAGCGTTCTGATTGTCTATAAAAAGAGTCGTGATCTAGACCAAGCCACTTTAAATTTTCTAAAATATTTTCTTCGAATTCTTTGGTACTTCTTTCTTTATCTGTGTCTTCGATTCTTAATACAAATTTTCCGCCGTGTTTTTTGGCAAATAAATAATTAAAGAGTGCAGTTCTTGCAGTACCAAAATGCAATACTCCTGTTGGAGAAGGTGCGATTCTAGTTATTATTTTTTTCTTGAATAAGTTAAACATTTTAATTTTCGTGCTCTAAAGCAGTGTTAATAATTTCTTGGGCTATGGTTTCTGCTGCTTCTGGTTTAGCAAAAGATTTTGCGCCGTCAGCCATCTTATTATAATTATCTGAATTAGAAAAGATGCGCTCAAGTTCCTCAAGAAGAATTGTTCTATTTAGGTTTGCTTCTTCAATTACAATTGAGGCCCCACTTCTAGCATAGTTATAAGCATTTTTTCTTTGATGGTCTCCATTTGAATCAGTAATTGGGATAAGAATGCTTGGAATTCCCCATAAAGCAATTTCAAAAATAGTTGAGCCGGCTCGACTTATAACAAGATGAGAAGAACCTGCCGCCATTCTCATGGCTAAATCATCCATATAATCAAAAGGTTTATATCTGTCTGCGTATTGTGAAGAAGATAGAATCATGTCAGAAGTTTCTTTTACTTCTTTATAATTTGCTTTACCAGTTTGGTGAATAATCTGAAATTTTTCTACAAGCTGTGGCAGAGTATCAATTATTAATTCATTAATAATTTTTGCTCCTTGTGAACCACCCAGAACAAAAAGTATTGGAATATTTTCTTCGAGATTAAGAAATTCTTTGGCACCTTCTTTTGTTATGAAAGCAACTTCTTTACGAACAGGATTACCGGTCCAAGCTACTTTTTCTTTATTAAAATAATTTGCAGCATCGGGATATGAAACTGCTATTTTATCAGCAAATTTTCCAGCCCACTGATTTACTCTACCTGGTACGCTATCTGATTCATGAATCACTACGGGAATCCCTAAAATATGACCAGCCAGAACTACGGGAAAACTTCCATATCCTCCTTTACTAAAAATAACATCTGGATAAATCCAAAATACTCGCCACATAGCCATAACTATTCCAATAGCAGTTTTTATCATGTCGAAAAAATTCTCTATAGAAAAGTATAGACGAAGTTTTCCTGCAGGGACTTGATAATATATTATTTGATTATCAAACAAGGTTTTTCGATCATAAGGATGAGGAGCAACAAAATATAAATTTGGGGGTATTAATTTATTTTTGGCAGCATGATCTTTTATGGCTTGAGCCACTGCAATAATAGGATAAAAATGCCCTCCTGTTCCCCCTCCTGTTAATAAGATTTTCATATTTTTTGTTGATATCTAGAAATGTTAAATATTATTCCCACTGCAAAAAGCGTAAAGAATAAGGCAGTTCCTCCCTTGCTAATAAACAATAGCGGCAGGCCCGAAAGCGGAAATAATCCAAGCATTGATGCTATGTTTAAAAATGACTGACTTACAATCATTATAACAATTCCTAGCATAACCAGTCCACCAAAAGTATCGAGACTTCTTTGTGATAATTGAACACCTCTTATAAACAAAGTAAAGAAAAGGGCTACTATAATAATGGCGCCGATAAAACCGAATTCTTCAGAAGCAACTGCAAAAATAGAGTCACTAATTGGTTCTGGTAAGTAATTAAATTTTTGAACACTTTGACCGAAACCTCTACCAAAAAATCCACCTGATCCAATAGCGATTAATGATTGTTGAATTTGATAACCAGTAGTCAAAGAATTTTCAGCAGGATTTAAGAAAGTAACAATACGATCCAAAACATATGGACGAATAGCAACGACTGCTCCTGCCCCAATCAAACCAATTACTGCCAAGATGGCCAGGTGACGTTTTTTTGCTCCAGCAATAAGATACATAGAAAAACCAGCCAAAAGCATAATCATAGTAGTATCCATATCAGGTTGTAAAACTAGAGGTAAGCTAGCTAATCCTGAAATTACCAAAAAAGGAATTAGGCCATATTGGAATGTTTGAATTTTGCTTTTAAAACTAGAAAACCACATAGCTAAAAATAAAATGTATCCAATTTTTAGGAATTCTGATGGTTGAAAAGAAACTGGGCCAAGAATAATCCAACGTTTTGCTCCATTAAATTCAACTCCAATTCCAGGAATAAAAACAGCTAGAGTTAGAATTATCCCAATGGCATAAAGCCAAATGCTGTAGGCTCCTAAAAATCTGTAAGGTATATTGGCTAAAATAACACAAACAATTCCACCCAGGAAAATACCAAAAAATATCTGATTAAAAGCAACTGATCCAAGTTTTACTCCGTCTCTAGCTAGAAGGCCAAGTGAAGCAGATAAAAATATAACTAAACCTAAAACAAGAAGAGATAGAATCGTGAACAAAAGTATTTTATCAATATGTTTTGACTTAGAACTCATTAAAGATATTCTAGCATTAAAAAATCTTTATAGGTTGTGGATTTTAAAATATCAGAGCAATAATAATACCAAGACCAGCAGTAATGACAGAGAAAACCCAAAAACGCATTACTATTTTATATGCAGGCCAACCAAGGGCTTCAAAATGATGATGAATAGGAGCGGCGATAAAAATCTTTTTCCCATTTCTTAATTTTTTTGAAGCAATTTGTAAAAGGCTTGATAGAGCTGTGATGATAAGAGGCATGGCGACAATTGGCAGAACAAAAAGTCCAATTCCACCACCAAGTTCATCAGTCATAAATGCTACTACTGCCAAAGTAATTGTTAGAGCCATACTTCCTGTCTCAGACATATAAAATCTAGCGGGAGGAATATTAAACCAAAGAAAAGCCAGAATCGCTCCTACAATTGCAGCACAGAACGCAGCTAGGTCTATTTGGTTTAGTGAAAAGGCAATAATTGAATAAGCAGCATAAACAGTAGCAAAAACTCCACCAGATAAACCATCTAAACCATCAATTACTCCAGAAGTATAAATAAATAATATAACTGCAATAAAGAAAGGAATAATTAAAATACCAATATCAATTGGACCAAATAAAGGCATATGAATAGCAGAAACATCTAATTTAAAATGAAACCAAGCTGATACCACTAGTCCAATTAAACCAACAACAAACAATCTTTTTTTAAGAGACAAACCACCTGCAATATGTCCACCACTTCCCTTTATTTCAAGTAAGTCATCTAGCATTCCCACCAAAGCTCCAATAATTAAAGTAGCGAAAGGAATCCATGTTTGATTTCTACTAATAAATTCTAACTTATAAAAAATTTCTAGACCCGGAATTGAAAGTTGAGCAATAAGCCAAAGTGCAATAAAAACAATAGAAGCACTAATCCAAATAATTGTTCCTCCTAAACGAGGAGTCCCTACTTCTTTGTCTTTGTGTAGTTCATTGAAAATCGGAGTGGCACTACCGTCTGTAGCTACTTTTCCAGCTTTCTTTTTCCACATCTTGTTTTTATACAAATAGTTTGAAATATAAGGAGTAATTCCAATACCAACAATGAAAGTTATAACTGCTGGTAAAATTATTTTTATTACATCTATAATCATATTAATTATTTATATTTTCTAATATTTCCAAAGCATCGTCAAAGCGAGTTTTGCTGTCCGGAGAACCCAGAATAACTATGGCTATAGGCTCATTTAATCCTTTATCAACGATTAAGGCAAGGTTACCACCCGCCAGGTCTGTATAACCCGTTTTAGAAGCAATAAGCCCATCTATTTTGCCAGTAATGTCATTAGTATTTTCGATGGTATGAATTAATCCATCTGTAGATCTTACTGAAACTTTTTTGACGGTTGTGGCTTCAAAAATATCTGGATAATTCATGATGGTATATTGTAAAAGAGTGGCTACGTCTTTGGCGCTACCAACAGCACTAGCGGTTACTATATTAATATCTAAACCGGTTGGATTTTTAAAATAAGAATCACCAAGACCAATTTGTTTGGCAGTGATATTCATTTCATCAATAAAAGTTTTTTGATTATTTAATACTCCGGAAATTGCTGTTGCTGTATCATTAACAGATCCTGTCATTGTAATATCAATCAGATCTTTTAATTTAAAAATCTCCTGAGAAGATAAGTAGTATTCACCCTCTGTAGCTAAATCTTGATCAGATATTTTAATTAATTGGTTATTATCAGCATTTCTTTTTGCTACAAGGGCAGTCATAATTTTTGTTAAAGAAGCAAGGGGCAGTTTTTCATTTTCATTTTTGGCATACAAAACTTTTCCAGTATTAAGATCTTTAACGTATGCTGCTTTGGCTTTTATATTGATATTTAAAATAGGGGTTTCGGTAATTTTTTCAGTTATTTCTGGTTTTTCTTCAGCAACGACTTCTGCTGGTTTTTTATTAAAAACATTTACTACTATTACAGTAATTAAAAGCACGGTAACTGGAATTAAAACCAAACCAAGTGATAAAAATATTTCTTTGTTACTGCGTTTGTGCATTTTTAGCCTCTTCGTTATTATTCATAAAATTCTCAATGTCTGTGCGAACCTTTTCATATTCTGGCATTTCAGCTACAGATTTAATGCCCATAAAATTCAATAAATCGTTGCTGGCTTTATAATAAAATCCTCTTTCATCTTCAGGATTGATTTCTTTCTCAACAAGGCCTCGAATCATCAGATTTCGCATAATGAATTGAGAATTAACCCCACGAATATAATCAATCTCACTTCTTTTTATAGGTCCTTTGTATAAAATAATAGATAAAGTTTCGAGCGCCGCTTTTGAGAGTTCTTTGTTTAATTCTTCTTTCAGAAGAGTTTCGATTAAAGGTCCATTTTCAGCAGCAGTAATTAGAGAAAGTTCTTTACCATCATTTAGTAATTGAATTCCCCTATTTTCCAAATTTGAATTTAAAGAATTTGCCGCTTCAACGATTTGAGTTTCATTAACACTCAAAATTTTTGCTAATTCTGAAATTTTTACCGGTTCTGCTTTCCAGAACAAAATACTTTCTATTTGTTTTTCTAATTTTTGTATTTCCATAATTTAAAAATATTTAGGGGTATCAAAATTATTAGTTTGCATATTAATATCACCAAACTTACTTTCCTGCTCTACCTCAATGGCTCCTTGCTTTACCAATTCTAACATAGCCAAGAATCCAACAATTATATTAACTTTTTCTGCTTTTCCAAAATTACTAAATTCTCGAAAACTCATTGATAAACTTTTTTTAACTCTATCTGTCAAATTACCAATCATTTCTTCGAGGCTAATAATTTTTTGAATGACGGCTTTTGGACGTACTTCAGTTTTTGGTAAGTTTTTTATTACTCCACCAATTAAATCAAATAAATTTTGGGTCGTAATTTTAAGGTTTGGGGCAAAAACTGCTACATCATTTTTTTTAGACTCTTGTTTATAAAAAGAAATATTTTTTCCAAATTTTTCTGAGACAAAAGGTTCAACCTCTTTGATTTTTTGGTAAATTTTTAAGCGCAATTCTAGATCTTCAATTGAATTTTGTTCTTCCTCAGTTAAATCTAAGGTTGGCAAAATAGACTTTGATTTAATTAAAAGCAAAGTAGAGGCCACCAAAATAAATTGAGCGCGGTCTTTAATAGTAAAGGCATTGTTTTCATCTTTGATGAATTCAATATAATCATCAGTGATTTTAGCTAAAGAAATATCATTGATTAAAAGTTTTCTTTTTTCAATCAAACTTAAAAGTAAATCCAGCGGACCTTCGAAGACTTCTGTTTTTACAATGTAATGTTCTTTATCGTTCATTTATTTTTTATATTTCGCACACTTATTTTTCTACTCTTGCCCTTTTATTTTTAATCGTAGTTCTCGTAATTGTTCGTCTGATACCGCAGAAGGACTTTGCATCATTAGATCGCGACCTTCACCAGTTTTTGGAAATGCGATGACTTCGCGGATGTTTGGTTCGTTTTGCAAAATCATCATTAGACGATCGAAACCCCAAGCTAGTCCTCCGTGTGGTGGAGTTCCTGATCTGAAAGCTTCTAACATATGACCAAAATTTTGTTCAATGTTTTCTTTTGAGTATCCTAGAATTTCAAAAACTTTCATCAAGGAATCTGCTTTGTGATTTCGAACGCTACCTCCTCCAATTTCAAAACCATTCAAAACGATATCGTATTGGGCGGCGATAATTTTTTCAATGTTAGTTCCGTTTGCTAAGTCTTCTTCAAACTCTGGTTTAGCTCCAGAAAATGGATTGTGAGTGAAAGTCCATTTGCCATTAGGATCTTTTTCAAAGAATGGAAAATCAACTACCCAACAGAAAGCTAAAAGATTTGGATCTTCTTTGTTTTCTCGTAAATCTGGTCTATCGATTTGATATTTTTCCATCGCCTCTTTATATGAAATTCTTGGAAATGGAATTTGTTGAATTTTCTTTTCTGGATAAAGTTCAGTTACTAATTTAATTAATAATTCTTCAGTTAAAGAAATTAAATCTTCCTCAGTAGCAAAACTCATCTCAAGGTCCATTTGAGTAAATTCAGGTTGGCGATCGCCTCGAGTGTCTTCGTCTCGCATACAACGTGCAAATTGAAAATATTTTTCAAAACCCGCAGTCATTAATAATTGTTTATATTGTTGAGGAGATTGTGGTAAAGCATAAAAAGCACCAGCATCAAGTCTTGATGGAACGATATAGTCTCGGGCACCTTCAGGAGTTGATTTGGTTAAAATCGGAGTTTCAATTTCTGTAAAGTCACGTTCGCTTAAAAAGTTTCGAACAAGTTGCATAACTTTGTGTCGGGCGCGAATATTTTTTTGTAATCTTTCTCGACGCAAGTCTAGATATCTTTGAGAAAGACGAACTTCCTCGCCAATTTCTTTGCCGTCTGTATCAATGGCAAAACCTGGAGCAACTGCTTGATTTAAAACTTTTATAGAAAGAATTTCCATTTCAACATCCCCGTTTTGTTTGTCGGCTTGAATGTTTCTATCTGGACGTTTATTTACCATTCCTTGAACTCTTAGAACCCATTCCGGACGAATTTCTTTGGCAGCCTCGATGGCTTCGGTATGATTAGGAAGAACTACACATTGAACTTTTCCAGACATATCCCTAAAATCAAAGAAAACCATTTTTCCTTGGTCACGTCGGGTATCAACCCAGCCTTCCATAATGATTTCTTTACCGATATGTTCTTTGATGTCTTTGATTAAAACTCTTTCCATGATGTGTGGTTAATTAATAATGGCCCATTTCATGAGTTAAGATTAGCAAAAATAAGGCTTATTTGGAAGTGGATTTAAAACGCTTTATTGAATAAAACCGCCAGCTTGGAGATTCCACAATTCTTTATATAACCCATCTTCCTGAGTAATTAGATCCTCATGACTACCATCTTCTTTGATGCTGCCATTTTTAAGAACAATAATTCTATCCATTTTTTTAATAGTAGAAAGTCGGTGCGCAATGACCACTGTGGTTCGGCCTCTCATCAAATTATCCAAAGCATCTTGAATTAAAGATTCTGAATGAGAATCTAGACTAGAAGTGGCTTCATCTAAAATTAAAACCGGCGCATTCTTCAAAATAGCACGAGCAATAGCGACACGTTGTCTTTCTCCTCCAGATAATTTAATACCTCTTTCTCCAACATAGGTTTCATATTTTTGAGGTAAGTTTTCGATAAATTCATCACAGTGAGCTAGACGAGCGGCTTCTTCAATTTCTGCATCAGTAGCATCTAATTTTCCGTAACGAATATTTTCTTTAATTGTTCTATGAAAAAGCAAAGGATCTTGTGGCACGATACTGATATTTTTTCTCAAACTTTCAAGAGTAACACTTTTAATATCTTGGCCATCAATTTTTACTGCCCCACTAACTACGTCATAAAACCTTAAAATTAATCTAACAAAAGTTGTTTTACCAGCACCAGAAGGACCAACCAGGGCCACTTTTTCTCCAGCTTTAATTTTCAAATCAATTCCTTTCAAAACTTCTCTATTCTTATTGAAAGAAAAATGAACATCTTCAAAAACAATTTCTCCTTTATCAACTACTAGATTTTTTGCATCCGTATTATCTTTTATTTCATAAGGTAGTTTCATAATCTCAACCATTTCTTTGGCATCAGCAAAACCTTCATAAAAATCACGAATGATTCTGGCAAAACCCCACAATTGACCACTTAATCCAATTATATATAACTGAATCAAAACAAAAGTTCCTACGCTCAGAAAATCATCTCGCCAAAAAGTAATGGCTAAATATAAAACAATGAATTCCACTAGAAAAGCAAAAAGTCCCTGAATAGCATCAAGTCCCATGTTCACACTCCAATTTTTGGCAGTAATTTTTCTTTGCTCTTCAGTTACTTCTTCAAAATTTCGAATTTCTTCTTCGTGTCGACTAAAGACTTCAATATTATTTTGGTTAGTGATTGAATCAGCCAAGACCGCAGTAGTTTTAGAATCAGTGGCCGCCATTTCAATGTTATATTTTAATCGCCAAATTGAATAAAAATAACCAATGATCATATACAAAATTGCCCAAGCTAAAATAATCAAAGAAAGTTTTGGATTGATAAGATAAGTTACAATTAAAATACCTCCCAGTCTCACAATAAGTGGAACAATATCCCAAATAGTTCTATCGACTAATCTTTCAAAAGCCCTGGCATATCGCCCAATTTTTTGAACTAGTGAACCAGTAAAATTATTAGAGAAGAAAGTATATGAGTGATACAAAATATTTTTATAAGCCTGACGTCGCAGGTTGGCCATACCGTTTGCTTCGAAATAGGCGGCGGTCATAGAACCAATTCTCCAAAAAATCCAAGAAGCCAAATAGATAAATAAAATAAGAGTAATTAAACGAATTAATTCTTTAGAAATTAATACTTTGTCACCAGCACTATATAAAACATCAAAAAATTCTTTGTAGTATACCGGAACAATAACGTTAGCACTACTGGCAATACCTAAAGAAACTATAATTAGAAAAAATGATAGTTTGTTTGGTCCTATACCAGACCACATATATTTAATTGTTTCGCCAAAAGTGACTTTTGGATATTTAAAAGTGTTGTTTTTACTCATATATTTTTCTACGATAGCGCAGAACTAATAAGAATAACAAAAATAAGGGTTTTTTGAAAGTAAATTTTTTTTAAAAAGTTATAAATTTTTGATAAATAATTTTTTATAGAAAAGTAAAAGCCGACGATATTATATTTTTATGACAGATAATAACACAGAAACAGAATATGACATTTGGAACAAAGTAAAGAAAGAAACTAGTGTTTTAAAAACAAATATAAAGATTCGCGAGGGTGAAATTCGTTGGTGTAGACTTGGTATAAATATTGGAAGTGAAACGCAAGGTAAAGGTTTATACTTTGAACGTCCTGTTTTAATTTTAAAAAAGTTTTCACAAGATGTGTTTTTAGGTATCCCTATTACAAGTAAAATAAAAAGCGGTAGCTGGTTTTATCCTTTAAAGTTACACAACCGAACCCTCATTTTAAATCAAGCTAGAATTTTAGACAGAAAAAGATTGAGAGATAAGATATATGAATTGTCAGAAAATCAAATAAGAGAGATTAAAGAAGCGTTTTGCTTGCTTATAAAATCCTAAAAGCCACCGTTTCCAGTGGCTTTTAAATGGGTTACCCCAAATTAGGCTCTAATTATATCAAATTGAATT
>CAYYEF010000008.1:0-25696 GCA_964470825.1 uncultured Candidatus Saccharibacteria bacterium
CCTTCACTAAGTTCAAAGAATTCTCTTTTTGAAGTTTTAATCATACTAGCAACGATATTTGAAGGAAAAGCTTCTACAGCAATGTTTAGATCGCGAACATTTGCATTGTAAAAACGTCTAGCAGCTTGAATCTTATTTTCAGTATCAGTTAATTCACGTTGTAGTTCTAGAAAATTAGTGTTGGCTTTTAAATCTGGATAACTTTCAGAAACCGCAAATAGAGATTTCAAAGCACCGGTTAAAATATTTTCGGCTTCTGCTTTTTGTTCTAATCCATTAGCACCCATCGCCATAGTTCTGGCATTTGTAACTTTTTCTAAAGTCCCCGCTTCGTGAGCAGCATAACCTTTTACAGTATTGATCAGATTTGGAATAAGATCGTAACGACGTTTTAACTGAACATCAATATCAGCCCATGCTTCATCAGTTCTATTTCTTAAATGAACAAAATTATTGTAGATAAAAACAAATGCTAATAAAGCTAATATAACGACACCAATTAAAATATAAATAATCATCATAATATCCTTATAATATCATAAATTTAAAAGTAAATAAATAAAAAAATACCTTATATAGTCCCCCCGGAGGCACATGGCACCAAGGGTAGAATTAAATAAGGTATTTTTCATTTAACTATTTACCAGTTTTTGATTTATACTCTTCACCATTTAAGTAAATAACGACATTTTTAACGGTATCAAATTGTTTGGCAGTTTCAGTGATTTGAATTTCAAGCCTTGGATTATCGCAAGCACCCTCATATTGAACTTCACCATTTAGATAAATTTTTGCTGTACCCTCTTCTATTATTGCCTTTTCAAATTTTAATTTCTCTTGACTAGCAACAAAGTTTCCTGGCATATAATCAAATTGTTGATTATATTCAAACAATTCTTTCATTGTTGCATTCAAGATTGCTGGTGTAGGTTCAATATATCTGTAAACCATTCTAACAATATCGCAACCCATTTTTGTTCCAGTAATTAATCCGTCGTAATCATCACTTGAAAGTGTTGCTATTTTTACTGCTATTTTATTTGCTGGAGCATTCTGTTTTTCAATCATTTCTCCATTCTTCAAAGCAACTTCTGCTTGTTCAATTAATTTTCTAGTTAATTCATCGTCTGCTTTATTTTCAGACTTACCGAAAGGTAATTTAATTGTTCCATTTAAAAACAAAAGTGTTACCAAAACTATAACTAATAAGATTATTAAAATTGTCGTATTTCTCTTTCTGTATTCCAACAGTTTTCCAATTAATTCTTTCATAATGCCTAGAATTATATTGAAAGCCAGGATTTAAAGCAAATAAATTTTTATTTTAAAAAGCTTTGACTTTTTATGAAAATACGCTATTATTAACTCGTTAAGGATTATGGCTACTATTCTGCCTATTATACAAATAATACTTTCAGTGATTCTTGTTGCTGGAATACTTCTACAAAACCGATCTGCTGGGATTGGTGCTTTAGGAGGTTCTGATACTGTTGATGCAGGTTTCGGCACACGTAGAGGCCCTGAAAGAACACTATTTATTGCCACAATTGTTGTTGCGATCTTATTCATGATTGTGTCATTCATTAGTTTTCTAGTTAGATAGTATTTAATCCTGATAATACTAAAAAATTTAAAGTGAAAAACTATTTTTGTATTGATAATTTTAGAAACTTATCAATAATTAAAAAAATAAAAATTATAATAGAACATCTATCTGCTACTGAGAAAACAATTTTATCAGTATTATTCTTTATAATATTAATATCTGGTTATATAACTCTAAATCAATATTTGAATGAAAATTTTAAAATAACTATTCCTGATAACGGTGGTCAAATTACCGAGGGTTCTGTTGGAAGTCCTCGTTTTATTAATCCCCTTCTTGCAACTTCTGAAACTGATAAAGATTTAGTTAGTCTTATATACTCAGGATTAATGAGAATGGATAAAGAAGGAAATCTCGTTCCTGATATCGCTGATAAAGTAGAAGTTTCTGAAGATGGTCTACAATATACTTTTCATATTAGCGACAAAGCTAAATTCCACGATAATACAAACATAACTTCTGATGATGTTATATTTACTATTAATAAAGCAAAGGATCCTGAACTAAAAAGCCCAAAAAGATCAAACTGGGAAGGAGTTTTTGTAGAGAGAGTTGATGACAAAACTGTTCGTTTTACTTTAAATCAGGCTTACGAACCATTTTTACAAAATACTACTTTAGGAATTTTACCTAGACACATTTGGGAAGGAATTACATCTTCTGAATTTGCTTTTAGTGTTTACAATTCAAACCCAATTGGAAGTGGTCCTTATAAAATAAAAAAAATATCAAGAGATTCTATTGGTATTCCTAAAACATATACTCTTGAGGCTTATAAAGATTTTATTTTAGGAAAACCTTATATAGAAAAAATTACTTTTAAATTTGCAAAAAATGAAGATGAATTAATTCAGTTATATAAGGATAGAAAAATAGAAAGTCTACACGGAATAAGTCCAGTAAAAGCAAAAGAGCTTCAAGATGCTGGTTATAATATAGAAACAACTTCTCTACCAAGAGTTTTCGGTATCTTCTTTAATCAAGATAAAGCAAATGTTCTAGCTTCAAACAGTGTGAGAACGGCTTTAAATATTGCAGCTCCAAAAGATGAAATAGTTAATAACGTTCTGTTTGGTTTTGGTCAAGCTATAAATAGTCCAATTCCGGATATCTTTAAAAAAGAAAATTCTGAAAATATAGACGGAACTAAACTAAAAGAAGAAGAGAGAATCGCCCAAGCACAATCAATTCTAGAAAAAGCAGGATGGAAAAAAAATGAACAAGGAATATATACGGTTGAAACAGAAAAGGATGGTAAAAAAATATTAAGTTTCTCTCTTGCTACAAGCAATATTAAAGAATTAGTAGACGCTGCAAATAAAACAGCAGAGGCTTGGAATAAAATTGGGGCTCAGGTAGATGTTAAAGTTTATGATCCAAATGATTTCAATCAAAACATAATTAGACAAAGGAACTATGATGCGATCTTATTTGGTCTTGTAGTTGGAAAACCATCTGATTTATATGCCTTCTGGCACTCTTCTCAAAGAAATGACCCTGGTTTAAATATTTCTGGATACGCCAATATTAAAACTGATGCGATATTAGAAAAAATAAGAACCCTATCAAAAGAATCTGATATTCAAGAAGACTTAGAAGAATTAGAATCTGAAATTAAAAAAGATTCCCCCGCTGTTCTTCTTTACTCTCCAAAATTTATTTATTCTGTACCAGAAAAAGTTAAAGGCAATGAAATCAATCATCTTGTCACCGCAGACGAAAGGTTTGTGAATGTATACAAGTGGTACATAAACACAGAACAAATATTAAAAATATTTAAAAATGAGGAATCGTAATTTTCATTTTTTAATAATTATCAAAAATTTATAAATTTATTACAACAATGTTTAATCAAAATCAAAATAGAAATAGTAGCGTAAATAATAACGGCGGAGATCGCGGTAGCAAATTTAGCTTTACCAACAACAGACCAACAAATAGAACTAATAATTCTCATGGAAATCGAAATGGAACAAATCCTTTTAGAAATGACAAAAAGATGAAGGCTGCTCAAAGAAAACCTGGGTTACGTGCTTCTCTTAGACAAAACCGAAACATGAAGGACAAAAACTCTTCTCTACCAATTCCATCAGTAGGAGATAATATCCGTATTATCCCCTTGGGTGGTGTAGAAGAAATTGGTAAGAACATGACCGCTATCGAGATTGGTAATGATATTATCGTTATTGATGCAGGTCTTCAATTTAAAGACGCTACAACTCCTGGTATCGACTACCTTATTCCAAACTCAAAATATCTAGAAGAAAGAAAAGATAGAATTCGAGCTATGTTTATTACTCATGGTCACTTAGACCACATTGGAGCCGTGCCTTATATCTTAGAAAAAATTGGAAATCCTCCAGTATATTCAAGACAATTTGGAGCCCTTATGGTTCAAAAGAAGATGGAAGATTTTCCTCACCTTCCTAAAATAGATATGAGAATCATAGATGGTGATGAAACGATCACAGCTGGTGCAATGAAAATTGAAACATTTGCTATTTCTCACACAATTCCAGACTCAATGGGTCTTATAATAAAGACAAAATATGGAAACATTGTATTCATTGAAGACGTTCGTGTTGATAACATTGCAGGTGTTCCAACAGATGAAGAAGTTAAGCAGTATCAAAGATTTAAAGATATGGATGTTTTACTTCTAACTATGGACTCTACTTCTATTGAAAAATCTGGATTCTCAATTTCAGAAAGTGTTGTAGTGAAAAATATTGAAAAAATTATTAAAGACACTACAGGACGTTTGATTGTTGGAACTTTTGCTTCTCAAGTAGAAAGAATCTTGGCTATTATTGAAATCGCTGCTAAATATGGAAAGAAGGTAGTTATTGAGGGACGAAGTATGAAATCAAACATGGAGATTGTGAAATATCTTGGTTTGTTAAAAACTGATAACATTGTTCCTGTAACTGAAATTGAAAGCATTCCACCAGACAAATTATTAATGCTTGTAACTGGTGCTCAAGGTGAAGAATTCGCAGCTCTTATGAGAATGGCTAACAAAACTCATAAGTATGTTCAGTTGCGAAAGAACGACACTATTCTTTTGTCTTCTTCTATTATTCCCACAAACTATATGCCTGTAGTGAAACTAAAAGATCAACTATATCGTTCAGAAGCAAAAGTGATTACATATCTTGATTCTGATGTTCATGCATCAGGTCATGGAAACCGAGACGAATTAAAATGGATTCACAATCAAATTAAATATAAATATTTTATTCCCCTTCATGGATATCACCACCTACTAAGACAGCACGGTGAATTATCTGAATCACTAGGAACACCAACTGAAAATATTGTTATTCCAAACAATGGAAGTATTATTGAAATTCAAGAAGAAGGTAAAAAAATTACTGTTCTTCCAATGCGAGCTCCACACGAGCCAGTAACAGTTGATGGTTTCGAAGTCGGTGAAATTCAAGATGTAGTTATTGAAGACAGACAATTATTATCTGAAGCAGGTATTTTTGTGATTGTAGCAAGCATAAATACGCGCACAGGTAAATTGAAAAAATCTCCAGATATTATCTCTCGTGGCTTCGTATATCTACGTGAATCACAAGAGCTTTTGAGAAAAAGCCGTTTCCTTGTAAAGAATATGGTTGAAGATTACACAGCTAAAAACACTGGTCCAATTGACTTTGATCGTCTAAAGAAAAACATTAGTGATGAGCTTAGCAAATTCTTGTTCCAAGAAACTGCAAAGCAGCCTCTAGTTATCCCAGTATTGCTTGGGGTTTAAGATTAAATTTCAAAAAATATTTGTTATAATTTAACAAATATGGATAGCACAAAGAAAAATCAAAAGAATTTAATATATCTTTTGATTTTTCTTTTTACCTTACATTTCACACCTGCAACATATGTAGAATCAACTTTTTTAGAGAATTTAATTGGAAGCAATAAGGTTGGATTAATTTTTTCTATAGCCTCTGTAGCAACTATTATAACTTTGGCCATAGTAAGGAAGGTAATAAAGAAAGTCGGAAATTATAAAACTTTTCTTAATTCTCTGATAATTGAATTTATAGCATTGAGTGTTTTATCTCTATCTCTATTTATTGAGCAAAATATTTTTTGGACAATAATATTTATTATAGCCTTTATGACAGGTTTTGTGGCAAGAAGTATTTCTTTTTTCAATTTTGATATTTTTACAGAACATTTATCAAATGATAGTGAGGCTGGAAGTGTTAGGGGAACTTTTTTAACATCTCTTAATTTTGCCTTTGTAATTGGACCTTTACTATCAGGATTAATTGTCACATCAAGCAAAGATATTGGTAAAGTATTCGCACTGGGAGTTTTATTACTTGTTCCAGTAATACATATAACAATAAAATATTTTAAAAATTATAAAGATATTGAATATAAAGACTACAGATTTTTTGAAACTTTCTTGTATATTTTAAGAAAAGAAGACTTGCGAAGAATATTTATTTGCAATTTTTTACTTTTCCTTTTTTACTCTTGGATGATAATTTATACTCCAATTTATCTGCACGATACTATTGGATTTAATCTTGGCGAAGTCAGCACGATAATCGGAATAGGTTTAATACCTTTTCTTTTGCTTCAATTTTATCTTGGAAAATTAGCAGATACTAGGTATGGCGAAAAAGAAATTTTAACTATTGGTCTAATTATTACAGGCCTTTCAACAATAGTTATGACTTTTTTCTCTTTGAAAATTTTTATTGTTTGGGCTGGAATATTATTTATAACAAGAATCGGAGCAAGCATGATTGAATCAATGGTAGAAACATATTTATTTAAAAAAGTAACAGATAAAAATCTAGACATCATAAGTTTATATAGAGCCACACGCCCAACAGCCTATATAGCAGGTCCAATTATAGCCTCAATTCTTTTAGTTTTTTTTGATATAAAATTCCTATTTCTTTTTTTAGGAATAATTATGATTATTGGTGTAAATTTTAGTTTAAAAATTAAAGACACTCTTTAATTTAAAAGCCATTTGACAAAAATCCTATAAAATATAGAGTTTTAAGAGAATTTATGCCGTTCCTTAACCACCCCATAACGATAGCCTTTGCCTTTACTTTAGCGTTAATAATACCAATTGCTTTTAAAAAAGGTATTAGATTGATGTTAAATTTAAGAGAAAACATCAATCAAGATTGTGAACAGAAAAACACAATTGAAGAACTTCCAAACGGTTGCGAGCTTATATTAAAAGCATCTCGAGGTGAATTAACTAGAGATGAATATGCTCAATTTTGCAAACAAAGAGAAGAAAACAAACTTAAGAAAACAAGAAAACATTTATTTAAAGATAAACGTTTTCAATCTCCTAAAGGCTGGTAAATTAAAACTCTCCAAAGTTTACACTGAAGGAGAGTTTTTTATTTAATCTTCAGATTTTTTCACCTGTTTACATTATTCCCTTCTCAATAAAAACTTTCTCCATAGTTTCTCGATCAGTATCAGCAAACACTTCTTCATCAATTATAACTACAGGAGCCTTACTCTGACCGGAAATAGCGATCATTTCATTGAATTTATCTGCGTTAGATAAGACTTCAATACTTTCATAATTAATACCTTTTTCTTCCATAAATTCTTCTAATTCTACACACCAAGGACATCCTCTTTTAACATATACCTTAATATTTTTCATAATTAAATTATATCAAAAAAGTTTTTAAAATAAGACTTTTTTAGAAAAAATGAAATTTTATTAAAACAATATAAACTTTTAAAACAGCTTAGAAATTTGACTTGGAAAGCCTTTTATTTAATATATAAAGCACAATGAAAATATTGCTGGTTGAAGATAATGTATCAATCAGAAATGTCCTACGATTAGGGCTTGAGGGCGAAGCATTTGCCGTTGATGAGGCAGAAGATGGAGAGAAGGGTTCTTACCTAGCACGCACAAATAAATATGACCTAATTCTTTTGGATAACGTCTTACCAAAGAAAATGGCTAAACAGGTTTGTACCGAAATTAGAGAGCAAAATATTTTTACTCCAATTCTTCTGTTGTCTGCAAAAACTGACACTGTTTCAAAAGTAGAATTATTAAAAGCTGGGGCCGATGATTATGTAACTAAACCCTTCTCTTTCGAAGAATTAAAAGCCAGAATAAAAACTCTTCTTAGAAGACCCCACAAGATCGAGAGTATTATTTTAAAATCAGGAAATATAACTTTAAATAAAGATACTCACGAAGTGACAAAAAGTGGCAAACGTCTTAACTTAACTAGAAAAGAATTTGGATTACTAGAACTATTAATGTCTAATGCTGGCAATGTCATAACCCGAGCAGACATGATTGAACATGTCTGGGATATTAATGCTGACCCTTTTTCTAATACAGTCGAAGCGCACATTCTAAATTTAAGACGTAAAATTGGTGATAATCACAAGAGGTTAATACGAAATATTCCTGGTAGAGGTTACAAAATAGCTTTTAATTAAAATAGCATGATGAAAAATTACAAAATAAAAGATCGAATAAAAAATGATTCGATTGGTAAAATTTCGTGCGAAATAATTCATAATATTCTTAATCCGATAAATGGTTTGATTTTATATCTCGAAATGAATAAAGATAATGAAAATATGAAACAAATTATCTCGCCCATCTCTGAAGCTAATGAAAAAATAAGAGAATTCATTCATGATATCGCCCATAGTTTTGAAAACCAAAAACAACAAGAAATTGTTAACTTAGAAAATCATATTATGGATATCTTGGAAATTATGAAACCAAAAGCCCTCGGTAGAGATGTTTCTTTCAATTTTATAAGGAAGTATGAAGCTAATTTAATTATCGCCAACCAACTGAAAATATATCAGGTTTTTATTAATCTAATTTCTAATTCACTTGATGCATTTGAAAAAATAAATGATTCTAGGAAAAGAAGCGTCAGTATTGTCATCGATTCTGATTTTCAAAATAATTTATTATTAAAAGTTTCTGATAATGGATGTGGAATAGAAATAGAAAATTTAAATAAAATTTTTGAAAATAGCTTTAGCACAAAAGATAATGGTAGTGGGATTGGATTGTACAATACTAAAAAAATTATCGAGAATCATTTTGGTGGAAAAATTACTGTCAAAAGTGAATTGAATAAATATACTACATTCACCATTACCATTCCCAAAGTCAGACTAATTATTTAAGGTAAGAAAATTTTTGAGCGTTTTAATGAAAATAATACTACTGGTAAACCAATTTCCTTCTCAATTTCTTCAGTTAAACCACGAATATAAGTACCGGTTGAGACCTTTAATTTTAGAGAAAAAATAGGGAATTCAGTTTTTGAAAAATTTTGAGCAGGAAAGTCGACGATGGCGATTTTTTCAGTAATAGTGCTTTTCAAAATCCCCTGCCATTTTTCTAAAATTTCTAATTGACGAAAATCGCCTTTCACTTTACTAATATTTTCGGTTAAATATTTTAGAAGTTCTTCTGAGGTAATTTTTCGCACATATTCATCATTTTCGGTTTTCAAAATTTCAGCGCTATAAATTTTAATATCTTTTGATGGTCTCTCTATTTCGTGCGCCCTGCCAGATTTAAACCAATCAAATAGCGCCTGGCCAAGCACGTGACGAGAGGAGAACCAAGGAAATTTTTGTGTAGTTATCTTAGAAAGTTTTTCTGGCAAACTAGCGATTTTTTCTGGAGACAAATTATCATTCGCCATTTTGTCCGTTGAAGTTCTTTGCACCAACCCCAACAAATCTCCCGTATCAGTTGAAAAACCAATCAAAAATTCTGCTACATATTCTTTATCAAAGTTTAAATACTCATCACGCTTCTGATTTTCTTCTTTACCAACCAAAACAATCATTTCCCCTTCAGCCATGGGATCAAGGCGACCTATGTATGATAAAGTTTCTTCTTTAAGGGTTGGTTCAGAAGCACGTAATTCATCTAGTGCCTCAAGAGGTGTTTGGCCAATTTGTTTATGGATTAATTTCACGACTAAAGATTAATACTATTTAACCGGCAATATAACTGTGAAAGTAGAACCTTTACCTACACCTTCAGAATAAGCAGCAACTGTACCACCATGAGCCTCAATAATATTTTTTACAATATACAAACCATAACCAGTACTATCGACATTAATTTTTATTGACTCAGCACCGCGTCCACCTTCTCTGAAAAGATTCTTCATATCTTCGTGACTAATTCCAACTCCAGTATCGATAATTTTAATAGTAACTTTTTTATCAGACACATTTTGCTCCAGGTTGATATCAATTTTTCCAGTTGGAGTATAGCGAATAGAATTATCAATCAAATTTTTAATGGCTTCACCGAGTTGAGCAGAGTCTGCATTAATCAAAATATTTTGGGTATTTGGATTAAAATTAAGAGAAATATTTTTCTTGTCTGCAGACGGTTTCAAAAGCAGAATTTTATCTTTGATCAAATTAATTAAATTAACGTCAGACATTGAATAAGTAGTTTTGCCTGTTTTTAGATTGGCAGCATTCAAAATTTGTTGAACTGTTTCCACTCCGCGATTATCAGAATCAAAACCTTCTTGCACAACTTTTCTAGCAGCTTCTGGTAAAGGACCATAATCCCCTTCAAGAAGTCCTGAGAAAGCGTTGCGAGATTTAGTAAAGAAACCTTTGACCTGGTGACTGATAAAGTGGAGGAGGTTTGTTTGCTGACTGTTTATCTTATCAAGCGCTTCCCTTTGCTCGTCTACTTTTTTGACGGAGCGGATCAACAAAATACCACCAATAATTAAAACAATTAAAGTTACTGCGTTTAATATCTGATTTATATGATTTCTGATAAAAATAAATTGAGTTGCAACCATAAATATAGAAAGGAAGACTAATACTTGAGCTCCTAGAATTTTTACATTAAAGATTTTAAAACGCACAGCCGAAAAAGTAATCACCGCCAAAAAGATAGGCATACCTGCCAAAGCCCATAATGACCAGTTATAATTTTCTACATAATCCGCAATATACAAAGAAACTAAATAAAGAATCAGGAATGAAATCAAACCTCCAAAAAATACTGAGTTTTTTAGTCTGTTTGGCTTATCTTTTTTAAAGGATATTATGTAAATAATAATTATAGCAAATAAATAAAATATGTTGGCAAACAGGACGAAGGAATATACAATACTAAAATTTTCAACAGCTTCACAAATAATAGTATCGTAGCTCAACAACATCTGACCTGTAAGTGTAAAGTAAATTACTGGTACTATTGGTAAGAGAAGTAAGATATTTAATTTACTGGGAATATCTTTGTTAAAAAAGAAAAAATATGCAAAATTCAAAAACATAAAAAAGAAAAGTAGCTCAGTTAGCTCTAGTAAAGACCAAGCAAACATGGTTAATGGGCTGTTATATAATAATATCCAAACAATTAAATCAGATATGGCCCATAGAATAAATAAAAAAAGTGATAAAAATAGATATGAATTTAATTTATTACCCCTATCCTTAGTTAAAAAATAAATTGAAATCAATAATCCTAAAATTATTAAAGGTACGTGAGAATAATATATTAAAGTAACTGGAATTTGCTCATTAACAACAGTTATACAAGACAATATATTTTTAACAAAATCAGACATATTATAATAATAACCTTTAATTAATAAAATAAAATAACTTATTCCACTTTTTTATAAAATTTTGTAAGTTCAATAATTTTTTCTTTTTTGGACAAATCATAACCCCACCACTTAGGATTATTTTCATCTTCTATTTCCTGTATAGGAATAATCATAGGGTTTAAACCGAAATTATTTTTAACACAATCCAAAGCTGGTGCAAATATATCCATACAAAATTCTCCCTCCTTGCCCTCATCTCTAAAATTATCAAACAAAATAGCATTAGATATAAACAGAGCCAAAAAATTATAGTAATAATTTTTTGCCAACCCTCCATGAAAATGAAGCCAGTTTGAATAATCAAAGATTTTTTTTTCAAGTTCAGGATAATAAAAAAATAATATTCTATGATGAAATTCAGTTAACAATTCACCCCATATTGTTTTAACGTCTACAATTTTTTTCCTGACAGAATCATCGAAATCAATTATTTTAAAAGCATCCATAATAATTTCATTATTTTTTCCATGTCCACGATAAAAATATAATTTTCCTAGTGCATACTTATCATCATTCTCTGCAACAAACTTATCTTCTTTATACTCTATTAAAACAGGTTCTAGATTCAATCTTTTAGCTTTTTCTAAAAATTTTTCTATCTCATAATCTGGAGTAAAAATGTGTCTAAACAAAACTGCAAAGTTTTTATTTTGATCATTAAAAGGTTCTGGGAGTTTATCTCCTAAATATTCTTCTACTCGACGAACCAAATCTTTATCACTCTTTCTTTTCTCTAATTCTTTGTGTATATCACCCTCCTTAATATAGAAATCCATATTCACACATTATAACAAAAGAAAACCCCGCGCTCTAGATTAGTAGATAACGCGGGGGTTAAGGGTTAAGGTGTTTCCATCCGAATTTTCCAATCTCGACAATAACCGAATTCCGCAGAATCCAGTATCCGTTAGAAAGGACTATCGACGCTGAAAAAACCAGCGTGTCTTTGAAGGTAAAACCATCGAATCTCCCCTTGCGAAGAAAAGCGGTGGTCTTGAAAGCATCTTCGTAGATAGACAGTGCAATGAAAGCCGTCACATCATTCTTCTTGATTGCCCAAAGGACAAGCAAAAATATACGACTAGGCACCCATGCAATGACTTTCAGAAAGATACTTCTGGACTCAAAGCGTTTGATCCAATCAGCTCCGTGCTCTTTTACTGCTTCCACAGCATTCACACCAAGCCAATCAATTTTCATACGCTCATAAGCTACCAGATATCCGGCACACAAGACGATACTGGCCAAAGTCATGACCAAACCACCATGTAGCGGACCCATCAAAGCGATGACGGTGATATAAAGCGGGTTGTCGAACAACCAGTCAATCACAGTCAAAATGAAGTGGGCGGAACCCACTCTTACCCAATATTTTTTGTTAAAGTTCACTAACCCACCTCCTTTCTTGGTTGTTTATTGGTTGGTTAATTCCTATATATTATAACACAACATATTAAAAAAGCAAGGTATTTAACCTTCCTTCAAAATAAGTTGTTATTAGGGCTCTTTTTATTCTTATAGAGCATCTTGAGATTCTGGGGCTCCCTGTTCTAACTCACCTTCTTCATTTTCTTTATCTTCTGCCACGAATTCACTTGGATCTGAGCAGACTTCCCACTCATGAGCCGTTTCACTATTACACTCAACTAGAGTAGCCAAATCTTTTTCCCATAAATCTATAATACATTGTTCATTGGACACGTCGCTACAATTTTCATCCAAAGTTTTTGTATATACTAAAAATTTTTGATAGTAACTTTCTTCATTATAAAAGCAAACATCAATAGAAGGATCACATTCAATGGCTAGTAATGTATGGTAATCTAAATTTACATAATATTTAAAGTAACTAAACAACATCGCAACAACAATTAATAACAATACCATTAGTGTGAAATAGTTAGTTTTTTCTTTTTTATTTTCTATTTCCATTATATAAATAATTATAGAGCTTTTTGAAAAAAGTAAAAGCTTATTTTTTAATAACTATTTTTTGAAGTTGAACATACTTCTGAATAACATCTAGAAAATTTTCATGATTTAGATCAGAAGCCGATAAAATTCCTTTATCTAGAAAGTTATTATTTATAATATCTACTAAACCAGCCAAAACACCAACAGCAACAAGATAAAGTGTGGCGTTTGTTCCAACAATACTTTCGTGATCCACATCAAAATAATAACAAACATCTTTGTCATCATAATTTAACCAAACACCAATAAAATCTGAGCCCGTTAATTTGTGGTTGACATTGTCTAAATATATTAAATCTTCCTCTTTTATTTCTTTTTTATTTTTAATAATTTCAATTATTTTATTTAGAGAATATTGAGGTATGGCATAAATAAACTTTCCAGGAATTTCTAGCATCCTAGACATTGCAATAACCTCGTCGTGTGGAATTAACATTCCCAATGGATAATTATCCATTTTTTTTATCGGTTCAATAAAATCTTTTGTATCAAATAAATTATCAATACCACTACTTTCTAGTTCAACATATTCTCCTTTGTCATTACAATAACCAGTATTACTCCATACGGATTCATTCAGAAATTGATTTGGTGACCATGTTATATAAGGTTTTTCTAAAACACCCACAGGACTAGCAGAATCATATTCTATTTCAACAAAGGAATTTGGTAGACCATATTCCTTAGAACCCTTAATAATTAGTTGATGAATAATTCCCGGATTCATTCCCAAACTTAAAACGTGAGTATTTTTAACAAAGCTTGTTGAGAAAACTTTGATATCTCCGACAAAATTACTCATTGTTCCTAAGCTTGAATTTAAAGAACAGTTTAGATAACAAACACCCAAATAATCACTAGCCTGTAATATTGGGAAAGTATCGTAATCGGTTAAATCTAATACAATATCTATATCATATTCTTTTTTTATTGAACGCAATATTTCTAGTACAGTATTATTTGTAATATTTTTTTTAAAGAATTTATAATCTAAATTTTTATGATCTATAAAATCAAAATTCAAAATATCATCATTTTTATCTAAAAAAACAAGATTATTAAAATCCTTTCTATATTTTGAAAAGATTTGTAAAAAAGCTCTGGAAACACCTCCGGATGCACCCAATATTAGTAGGTTTGGTTTTATTTTATTCACTGATTTTAAAATCTTAACATGAAAAGGCAACGTCGAAAAGTTAAGATATTTTAAATTGTTATCTTATTTAAATTAGAATTATTACAACTCCTCACTAATCCTCAGCAACTCGTTATATTTCGCAGTTCTATCAGTTCGGCACATTGAGCCTGTTTTAATTTGACCTGTTCCAAGTCCAACTACAAGATGAGAGATTGTGGTGTCTTCTGTTTCGCCTGAACGGTGAGAAATGATGGCCTTGAAATTTGCCTCATGAGCCATTTTTACCGCATCAAAAGTTTCAGATAAAGTTCCAATTTGATTAACTTTAACCAAAATAGCATTACCTGCTTTTTCGTCGATTCCCCGTTTCAAGAATTTTGTATTAGTTACAAATAAATCATCTCCTACAAGTTGAACCTTATCACCGATTTTTTCTGTCAGCATTTTCCATCCTTCCCAATCGCTTTCTGCTAAGCCATCTTCGATTGATTGAATAGGATACTTTTCTGTTAAATCAACTAGCCAGTTTACAAATTCTTCTGTTGATAAAACTTTACCTTCTGTTTCTAAATGATATTTTCCATCTCTATAAAACTCACTAGAAGCCACATCAAGAGCAAAAACAACATCAGTGCCCAATTTATATCCAGCTCTTTCAATCGCTTGAGAAACTAGTTCCAAAGCCTCGGCGTTACCACCCTTCACGCTCGGAGCAAAACCTCCTTCATCTCCAACAGTTGTTCCGTAACCAGCTTCAGCAATAACTTTTTTCAAATGATGAAAAATTTCGGCACTCATTTGCATTCTGTGTGCAAAATCGCGACCACCGATTGGTTGAATCATGAACTCTTGGATATCAGTTGAGTTAGCAGCGTGTTGACCACCATTCACAATATTTACCATTGGAATTGGTAAAGAAAAATCTCGGGTAGAACCAGAGATATTTTTAATGTGAGCATATAGAGGAATTTTTTTAGAAATAGCAGAAGCTTTTGCCACAGCCATAGAAACAGCAAGAAGAGCATTTGCACCTAATCGTGCTTTTGTTCCAGTCCCATCCAAATCAATCATGATTTGATCTATCTCTCTTTGATTTTCGGCGTCTTTACCAAGAAGAGCGGGCTTAATAACCTCTAAAACATTTTGAACAGCTTTTAAAACACCTTTACCCAAATAAACAGACTTATCGCCATCACGTAATTCAAGAGCTTCATTTGAACCAGTGGAAGCACCAGAAGGAACAGCGGCTCGTCCAAGTGTGCCATCTTCTAAAATAACATCGGCTTCTACTGTTGGATTTCCTCGTGAATCAATAATTTGTCGTGCTTTAATATCTGTAATTTTCATAAAATTGTAAAAGTTATTTTTATATTTTTAATACTATTTTGATGCCCAATTTTTAAATTCCCCTTTGTTTAAAAGGATTATAATTATACCAAAGCCCCCTCTTGTCGCAAAATTTGTAGTTTTTTAGTAGAACCACCCCGATTATAGTCGCCAATTTTACCATCGCTTCTGATTACACGGTGACACGGTACAGTTTTGTCGTAGTTGGCTTTCATCAAATTTCCTACCACCCTAGCTGCCTTTTCGTTCCCAGCTTTTTTAGCTACTTCCTTATAAGTTAAAACTTTCCCTTTTGGAATTTTACGCACGACGTCTAATACTTTTTCTTTGAAAGTTTTAACTATTTTTTGTGGCGCCATTTTAAATAAAATTAAGAGTATTTTTTAAATACATATGCCGCTATAAGAAACAAAACAATCATGAAAAACAAATCCATATCTATATTGTAGCAAATTTATATTTTGAAATAAAAAATCGCCGATCAAGGCGAGTTTTTATTAAAAGATTATTATATTGCTTTTCTTTCGTTTAGTTTTCGAGCATTTTCAGTCAAGAATTTTTTACGTAATCTAACGTCTTTTGGAGTAATTTCTAGATATTCATCTTCTCGCATTAAACCAAGAGCTTTTTCCAAAGTTAAATCAAATGGAGGAGTTAGTTGAATAACACCATCTGAACCAGAAGCTCGCATGTTAGTCAATTGTTTACCTTTTGTAGGATTAACAGTCATGTCTTCACCTTTTGTAGTGTAACCAATAACCATACCTTCATAAACTTCCGCAGTAGGAGCAATATACAAAACTCCTCTTTCTTGAAGATTATTTAGAGAGAAAGCTAAAGCTTTTCCAGAAGCCATAGAAATCATTGAGCCATATTCAGTCTTTTTAATTTCTCCAGCATATGGCGCAAATTGTGAAAAGATACTTGTTAAAATTCCTTCACCTTTAGTATCGACAATGAATTCATTTCTATAACCAAGCAATCCACGAGTTGGAACTTCGAAGATAAATCGAGTTTGTCCACGATCTTGTTTCATGTCTTTCATAATACCTTTTCGGTTTCCAATTTTTTCCATAACTACACCAGTAAATTCATCTGGTACAAGAATTGTCACTTCTTCGAAAGGTTCACATTTTACTCCATCAATTTCTTTAATAATAATTTCTGGTTGAGAAACAGACATCTCAAAACCTTCACGTCTCATGTGTTCAAGTAAAACAGCTAAGTGCAATTCACCACGCCCAAAAACTTTGAAAGCTGCACCATTATCCAAGTCAACTTGGAGACCAACGTTTATCTCAAGTTCTTTTTCTAATCTTTCACGAATTTGTCTTGAAGTTAAAAGTTTTCCAACGCGACCAGCAAAAGGAGAATCATTAACCATCATATTCAATGATAGGGTTGGTTCATCAATGTGAATTGGGGCAAGAGTGGCAGAGGCCTCATTATCAGTCAAAGTTTCTCCGATGAAAATATCGGGTAAACCAGCCACCATAACGATATCTCCTGTTTCAGCTTCTTCTACAACTTTTTTATCAAATCCTTCAAAAGTAAATAGTTTTGTAATTTTACCAGTGTGCATTTTTCCTTCTGGATCTTTAGCATAAATAGTTGAACCGCTTTTTATCTTTCCAGAATAAATTCGGCAAATACCCATACGTCCAAGGAAATTATCATAAGCCAAGTTAAACACTTGAGCTTGTAAAGGTTCTGCTGATTTTTTCTCATCAGAAGCAACAGCAACTTTTTCTAAAATTAAATCAAGAAGTGGAGTTAGGTCTTTTAATTCATCTTCCATTTTTAATTTTGCAGTTCCGTCTCGACCAATTGCATAGACAGTTTCAAAATTTAATTGCTCGTCGTTTGCTCCTAAATCAAAGAATAATTCGTAAACTTCATCATGAGCTTTTTTAACATCAGCAGTTGGCTTATCAATTTTATTCAAAACAAGAATAGGTTTAAGACCAAGTTCAAGAGATTTTTTCAAAACAAATTTAGTTTGAGGCATTGGACCTTCGGCCGCATCAACTACAAGAAGCACTGAATCGATTGAACGCAAAACTCGTTCTACTTCTGAACCAAAGTCGGCGTGACCTGGTGTATCTAGAATATTAATTTTTGTATTTTTATAATATACAGAAGTGTTTTTAGCGTAAATAGTAATACCTCGCTCTTGTTCTAGAGCGTTTGAGTCCATTGAAACAGACCCGTCAGACATACCAGTAAACTGCAGAATCTTGTCTGTCAGGGTTGTTTTTCCATGGTCCACATGGGCAATAATTGCAATGTTTCGAATTTCCATTTGTTTAAAATTAAAACGCCTTATCGGCGCGATTAAGGCGCTAATTAAAGCATATATTTTAATTTTTGGGAAGCCCTTGTTTTAGGCTTTGGGTGGTAAAGGAAAAAATATGCTTGTTTTCTTTTTATATTCTTCAAAAGCAGGGTCGCCTTTTTTACGATTTTCCAAAAGCGGAATTCCTGAAACAAACAATATTAAAAAAGTAATAGTGATTGGTCCAATAATTGTTAGCCAGGTAAAAGGTGCCGAAATAGCAATAATCCAAATTCCCCACCACATAGTTACTTCGCCAAAATAATTTGGATGACGTGTATATTTCCATAAACCAGTTTGTAAAATCTTTCCTTTATTTTCTGGGTTCTTGATAAATTGGGAAAGTTGATAATCACCAACAGTTTCAAAAAAGAATCCAATAGTCCAGATGGTTAATCCAACATAATCAAGCCAAGTAATTTTTCCACCGAAGATAATCGCAACTACGGCAGGCATAACTACAACCAACATTAATAATCCCTGCAATAAAAAAACTTGGAGATAAGTTCTTGGTAAAAAATATTTACCCCAATCCTCCCTCCATTTTTTATATCTTGAATCTTCTTTTTTACCTTTATTTCTGATGAAGATATGAATTGAAAGTCTAAATGCCCACATTGCAACCAAAAATAAAACAATTAAACTTTTTCCAAAAGTATCACCCAAGAATAAATATGCATACAGTGCACAAATTAAGAAACCAATTCCCCATGCAATATCGGCAACATCATTTCTTTTAAAAAGAATAGCAACCCCAAACCAAAAAGACATATAAATTAATATTATTAGGCCCAAACTTATGTATGTGTTTAAGATTAAATCCATATATTTTTATGAGAAAAATTTATAAACAAATTTTGCAATTACAGAAATTGTACCAGTTAACAATGAACCCCAAGCCAAATCAACAATTGTTATAATGGCCGGCCAATTTTTCATAGTAGCGTCATTTGTTAAATCATAAGTACCATAAGCCACTAAACCAAACAGTGCTCCGTACAAAAACAATTTTAAATATGAGAAATTACCAGATAAAGCAGGTAGAATAACCAGAACAGTTAAACCGAAAATAAAAATTAAATAAAATATTATTGCGGGTGCAATATTAGGGGTACTACTTAAAAGATGACCAATATATTTTTGATAAAAAGGTTTCATGGTTAAAGAAAGCCAAACTAAATCAATGACAAGCATTGAAATAATAGCTGATGAATACGTAATTAAAAATGTTTTCATAATATAATTCTACTGCTTTAATTTAGATTAGCAATTAGTGATGGTGTCCATGTGAATGACTATAAGAATGTCCGTGTGATTTTTTAGGAGAATAATTTTTCAAATAAATAACAGCCAAAAAAGTGACGATCGGAACCGTCAAAACAAGACCAATACTTCCAATAATAGTACGGATAATTTCTGTGGAAAAAATTTCCATATTTATTACTGTATTAAAATCAAAATTATATATTTTGAAAAGTAACAATAATGGCAAAGCTGTTCCTGTATAAGCCAGAACCAAAGTATTTACAAGGGCTCCAACATGCTCTTTTCCAACACGCATCGCTCTTTTATAAACTTCTAATCTGCTAATATTTTTGTTGCTATCGAATAATTCTGTTACAACAGCAGATTGCGTAACAGCAATATCGTCTAAAACTCCGAGAACTCCAATAATAATTGCTCCAAGTAAAAGACCTGAAAAATCTAAAGAGCCGCCAGTATTAAAATTTAAATAAACAGCGGCTTCTTCTGAAAAACCAGAGAGCTTGGTAATTTTAACTGCAATAGTAGCTAATATACTTGTAATTAAAACAGAAATCATAGTACCAACATAAGCAACCAATGATTCTCGATTAAAGCCGTGAGTGAAAAATATGGCAGCAAACAAAATTCCAGAGGCAACTAAAATACAGGCTAGTAAAGGATGCCAGCCAGCTAAGATTGTTGGGATTAAAATATAGAATATAGCCAAAAAACTACCAATCAAAGCGATCAAAGATCTGGCACCTTGCTTACCACCAAAAAATAAAATTACAGCAACAAATAAAGCAACGAAAAAATATATCTGATTAGTCCTGTTAATATTTGTAATAACATACCGCTCTACCCCACCCACATCAATCAGGTAATTAAGAAATACTTTATCTCCTTTTCCGACCTCAGGAAAATCACTTTCAAAAGTAACTATTTTGTCTTTTTGTGGTCCATCTAGAAGTTTGACTTCTAAAACTTTATAGACGCTCTTAACCCCGTTCCATCCGACGTCTCGTTCCTCCTCATTCTTAACATCTAAAATTTTTGCACTATAAGTTCCTTGGTAGTCATTGTGTATTTGTTGAGCAGAACTAAAAGAGGTTATTCCGTAACTTAAGAAAATTATAAAAATAAATAAAGTAAAATATTTTATTAAATTATTTTTTATTTTTAATTTCATCAACAATTTTATTGATAATTTCTTGTACTGAAAAAGTTCCTAAATTTCCCGCATCACGATTTTCAACTGTAATAGAATTACTCTCTATTTCCTTATCGCCAATAATCAACACATATGGGATTCTCTCATTTTTAGCGGCTCTAACTTTTTTACCAAGATTTTCATCTTGAGACATAAATTCAGTCCGTACATTATTTTGGCGCAATGATTCATAAATTTTTGAAGCATATTCATTATGATTTTCTCTAACAGGTATAACAGCAACCTGTATTGGTGAAAGCCAAGTTGGAAAATTACCAGCATATTTCTCTATCAAGAAAGCCATGATTCTTTCTATAGCCCCGATTGAAGATCTATGAATAACCAAAGCTTCCTTTTCAAAACCATCAGAGTCTTTGTATTTTAAATCAAATCTTTTTGGCATAACGAAATCATACTGCACAGTAAAAGCAGTATTTTCTTTACCAGTAACATCTTTCATTTGAATATCAATTTTTGGACCGTAGAATGCGGCCTCTGCTTCAGCTTCAATAAAAGGAGAACCTCTTTTTTGTAAAACTTTTCTTAACTCACCTTCAGCTAAATCCCAAGCAACAGAATCATCAAAATATTTTTCAGTATTTTTCCTATCACCCAGAGATAGTCGATATGAGTAATCTTTACCTAATTCAATTCCGAAAACCTTTGTAACATACTCGATTAAATCTAAAGCCTTCTCAACTTCTTCACCAGCCTGAACAGAATCCTTACAAATTATATGAGCATCAGCTAGACAGAAACTGCGCACTCGTACTAACCCAGAAAGTTCCCCAGATTGTTCATAGCGATATAGTTTTGCCATTTCAGCAATTCTCATCGGTAAATCTTTATAAGTTCTAGGTTTTGAAACATACAATTCAAAATGATGGGGACATGTCATTGGACGAAGCATGAATTCTTCCTCATCAATTTTAATTGGAGCATACATTGAATCTTTATAATAAGGGTAGTGACCAGATTTTTTATATAAATCTAATTTAGCAATATCAGGAGTATATACGTGCCTGTAACCACGACGAATTTCTTCATCAACAATAAATCTCTCTAATTCTCGGCGAATTGTGGCACCTTTTTCAGTCCATAGCGGTAAACCCTTTCCAACTACTTCTGAAAATACAAATAAATCTAATTCTTTACCTAGTTTTTTATGATCGCGTTTTTTAGCCTCTTCTTGATTTGAAATATAATTTTCAAGTTCTTCTTTAGAATCAAAAGCATATCCATAAATACGAGTAAGCATTTTATTTTTTTCATCACCACGCCAATATGCTCCAGCCACCCTGATTAACTTAAATCCACTAGCATCAATTTCTGAACAATCATCAACATGTCCTCCACGACATAAATCTGTAAAATCGCCAGATTTATATAAAGTTACCACTTCACCTTTTGATGAAATTTCATCTATTAATTCTAATTTATATACATTTTCTGAAAATATTTTTTTAGCCTCTTCTGGTGAAATTTCAATCTTTTCAAAACCTTTCCAAGTTTTTAAAATTTCACGCATTTTTTGTTCAATTTTTGAAAAGTCTTTTTCAGAAACAGTTTCTGAAAAATCAAAATCATAATAAAAACCATTGTCTACTGCTGGACCAATTGTTGGCTTTGCATTTGGCCATATTTCCAATACAGCTGCAGCCAAAAGATGTGCTAAAGAGTGTCTTTTTTGTTCAATTAAATTCATTTTTAAATGATACTATATTAGTAAAAATAATCAAAAAACTAACTAGCTCTTGATTTCCTACTTTTCTTCTGTTGTGCTGCATAATCTGCTGCTGCTTGAGCGGCTGCTTGTTCTGCGGCTAATTTAGCTGCTTGTTGTTCAGCCGCAAGCTTTGCGGCAGCTTCAGCAGCAGCTTTTTCACGAGCAGCTTGAGCATTTTGAGCGTCTATTATAGCCTGTTGTCTTGCAGCCTCTGTTTTAGCTTGATTGATTTTAATCTGTTCTTGTTTCCTTTGTTCTTCTATTAAAATTCTATTCGCTTCTTCTTGAGCAGCTAAAGTATTTGCATCAGCCTTTCTTTTTACTTCTTCTTTTTGTCTATAAAGTTCTGCTTGTTGATTAATATAATTTTCTTTTAATTTTTTTTGATTATAAAAAAAAGATCCACTAAATACAGTAATACCTATCAAAGAAAAAGTTATGAGAACATTTAAAAAATCTTTTTTCATATTTTAGTTTTTTGATCTTTTTATATATAAATTAATCTAATTTTTGCCACATATGAACATCGCTTTTTCTAACTTCACATTCTGCACACTTAAAATCATCTGGGAGTTGTTCCCATTTAGTTCCTGGTGCAATTCCTCTTTCAGGAAATCCTACAGCCTCATCATAAATCCAGCCGCACTCTAAACAAACATATTGTGACATACAAAATTAAATTAAATACTAATTAAATAATATTATACCACTTTTAATAAATTTGGGTAAGTATTTATAAAAACTGATATAATAAGGTACAAATGAAGGAATTTGAATATGATTATAAAATTATGGGTACAGAAGCTTCTGTTTCAATAATTACAAAAGATAAATCTTTGGCTGATAAATTAGCGAAAAAATCATATGAGGAGATGGTTGAATATGAGAATAAATTTTCTAGATTCAAAAAAGAAAGTGAGCTATCAATAGTAAATCTTAAAAAAGAAATGATTGTTTCTAATATTTTTATGGAAGTAATATTAGAAGCAAAAAAACTTTTCATTAAAACAGAGGGCTACTTTAATCCACTAGTTCAAATTGATTTATTCGGCTACAGTAAAGATTTTAAAGAGATAATAGATTTACATTCAAAGATGGACATAAAAACAGAAGAAGAAATTAATCGGGGTTGTGATATAAATTTTAATGATATTTTTATAGATGAAAATATTTCTAAAGTGGTTTTAAAAAATAATCATAAATTAGATTTTGGAGGTTTCTTAAAGGGGTTTTTGGCAGAAAAAATAGCTAGAAAAATTAAGTCTAGTGATGGTGTAAGTGGAGTAATAGTAAATATTGGTGGTGATTTATTTACAATGGGTTTAGATTCTTTTGGAAAAGAATTTATCTTCGATATTTATAACCCAGTAAAAAAAGAAGACGGGATATCTATAAAATTGTATAATAAAGCGTTGGCCACCAGTGGAACCTATAAAAGAAACTGGAAATTATCTGGAAAATTTTTCCATCATATTTTAAATAAAAATGGTCAAGAAAACCCTGAAACAGACATTGTATCAGTTAGTGTTATACACGAAAATGGTGGGTGTGCTGATGCATATACAAAAATATTTTTATCAGCAGGACCAGAAAAAGCAATAGATATACTTAAAGAAAAATTAGGGTTTATAATAATTAAGAATGATGGTCAAATAATTAAAAATTAAAAAATGAAAACATATTTAAAAACAATAAAATATACACAAGATTTATTTTTGGGAATTTCTATTTTAATAATGATAATTTTACCTATTATCCTGGCTTTTTTTCCAGAAATAATATCCCCAGAAAAAACGTTGTCTCTATACGATCTCTCTCACATAGCAGTATTTTTTGTAATGATAATAAGACCGCTATCTGATATATTTACTCAAACAAACCTTATCAGACCACTTGTAATCCTAAGAAAAGGTGTTGGGGTTTTCTCTGCTTCTATTATAGTATCTTTTATATTCTCAAAAATTATCATTGATCCAGTTGCATATTTTAGTGCTTTTAAAACTTTTAAATATTGGTCTATAGATAATTTTGCTTTATTAGCCCACTTAGCAGACATCTCGGCTTTAATATTAATTATTACATCAAATAATTTTTCAAAAAGAATTTTGGGAACTTATAATTGGAAAAATATACAGAGACTTTCCTATTTATATTTTTATGCCAGCTCTTTGTATGTTTTATTGGTATTAGAGGATGTGAGAATGCTATTCTCTATAATTATAGTTACTCTATTAACAATAATGGCTTATATTAAAAATAAAAACAAGAAATTAAATAAAACAATAAATACAAACAATACTACTATTAATAATATGTCTACAATTTAATTTATGGGTATTAAAAAACTTAACGGAAAAATTTCAAAAATAATAGATTTAACTCCGACTTCAAAAGAAATTGAGATTGAATTATCTGAAGGATTAGATTTTATTCCGGGTGCTTTTGTTAATTTCTTTATGAATATAGATGGCGAGAAAATAAGACGCGCTTACTCTATTTCATCATCAAAAATAGACCAGAATAGAATTACAGTCTCAATTAGACTTAGTCCTAATGGTAAAATGACACCCTTATTTTGGAAAAACGATCTAACTAATACGCAAATTGAACTAATGGGGCCACTTGGTCTAAATACCGCAGATAAGATGAGTAGTTCGAGAATTTACCTATTTGGTTTTGGGATTGGGGCTGGAGTAATAAAATCATTAGCAGATTATTTTGTAAATAAAAATGATATTGAAAAAGTAATAATTTTAACAGGAAATCGTTTTGAGAATGAGATTATTTACAAAGAATATTTTGACACTCTAGCAAAATATTCTGATAAAATTTTAGTTGATTATATAATATCTAGACCTTTAGAAAATTCACCTTTTAAAAAAGGTTATATTCAAGATTATATATCTGATTTTGATTTTAATAATTCTGATGTATATATCTGTGGTCAAGAATCTGCTTGCAATGAATTAATAAAAAAAATTAAAGAAAAAAACCCCGACAAATGTAATTTCTTTATCGAGGCTTTTCATTAAAATTAATTAATTTGTCTCCGTTGTAACACCGTCAAATTCAGCCTCATTTGCTTCAGCTTCTTGTTTTGTAACACGTACAATTCCATCTTTATGGTGTGCCGGAGAATAAATTGTATACATTTTTAAATCTTCAGTTTCAGAAACATTTATTACATTATGTTTTGAACCAGAAGGTATAACCACTGTATCACCGTCGGATACAGTGTACTCTGTTTCATCTATTAAAACTTTTCCTTGACCGGCTTCAAATCTAAAGAATTGATCGTTTTCATAATGTGTTTCTAAACCAATCTCTTCTAGAGGCTTTAGAGACATCAGTACGAGTTGCATGTGCTCACCTGTGTATAAAACTTTTCTAAAATTATTATTTTCAACTGTTAATTTTTCAATATTATCTTTATATCCTTTTTTCATATTTTTAATTATAACA
>CAYYEF010000009.1:0-19647 GCA_964470825.1 uncultured Candidatus Saccharibacteria bacterium
ATTTCAAAACTTAAAGATGGTAATGATGTTGTTGTTGGCAATAGATTTAAAGGTGAAATGAATAAAAATTCTATGCCTTGGTTACATAAAAATATTGGTAATCCCTTTCTATCTTTTTTAGTTAAGAAATTTTTTAATATAAAAATTGGTGACATTCATTGTGGAGCACGCGCACTATCAAAAGACTCACTCAAAAAAATAGTTCTATATACAACAGGTATGGAGTTCGCTTCAGAAATGATTATTAAGGCTTCAAAAGCCGACTTAAAAATAACTGAGATTCCTGTAAATTATGCAGAGAGAATTGGTGAATCTAAATTACATTCTTTTAAAGATGGCTGGAGACACCTACGTTTTATCCTTCTCTACTCACCTTTTTATCTTTTTATATTACCTGGTCTGATTTTATTTTTATTTGGCAGTATTTTAATGCTTCTTTTTTACATATCAAATGTAAAAATATTAGGACTAGAACTTTATATACACCCCATGTTTCTTTTTTCTCTAATAATTCTTACTGGATATCAAATAATGTTTTTTGGTGGTTTCTCTAAAATATATGCCATTACCCACCTTGGCGACAAAAACTCCTTTTTAGAAAAACTTTTTAAATATATAACAATTGAAAAGGCTGGCTTTATAGGACTTTTAATTACTCTAATTGGATCAATTATTTATCTTTATATTTTTATAAAATGGATTAATACCGGCTATGGTTCTTTAAATGAAATCAAAAACTCTATTATTGCTCTTACTTTTATTATTCTTGGTATCCAAACTTTTTTCTCAGCCTTTATGCTTAGTATTTTAGGAATAAAAGAAAAATAAAAAAATGAAAATCGCCATTTTTCACAACTGCATAGATAATATTGGTGGAGCTGAAATAGTTACCCTGACTTTAGCACGGGAGTTAAATGCTGATATTTATACAACAAATATAGATTATGACAAAGTAAGAAAAATGGGATTTTCGGATATATCTTCTAAAATATTTTCTATTGGTAAAATCCCTAAAATGGCACCTTTTAGGCAGCAGTTAGCCCTTTGGAAATTTAGGAGATTAAATCTTAGAAAAAAATATAATTTTTATGTTATATCTGGGGACTGGGCTATGTCAGGTGCAGTAAATCATCATCCAAATATGTGGTATGTTCACTCACCATTAAATGAAATTTGGAAATTTAAAAATCATATTAAAAAAGAAATGATGATGCTTTGGAAACATCCAATCTATGAATTATGGGTAATAATGAATAGATTTCTAACAACCCACTATTCAAAAAAAGTTGATTCATGGATATGTAATTCAAAAAATACTCAATCTAATATAAAAAAATATTACAATAAAGAAGCGGTTATTATTTATCCCCCAGTAGATATAAAAAAATATTATTTTAATAAGGATAAAAACTATTGGCTTTCAGTAAACAGACTTACTTCAAATAAAAAAATAGAAATCCAAATAGAGGCTTTTAAAAAATTACCGAATGAAAAATTAATTGTTGTTGGAAGTTATGAAAAAGACACAAAGCAATTTGAAAAATATAGAAATTACCTTGAATCAATCAAACCTGAAAATGTAAAAATTATTCACTGGATAAATGACGAGGAATTAAAGAAACTTTATTCTGAATGTATTGGCTTAATTACTACTTCTAGAGATGAAGATTTTGGAATGAACGTTGTCGAAGCCTTAGCATCAGGTAAACCTGTAATAGCTCCAAATCAAGGGGGTTATGTGGAAAGTATTGTAAATATAGAAAACGGTATTTTGATAGATAAAATAGACGAAAACAAATTAGTTGAGACTATTAATAAAATAAAATCTGAACTTGCTATAAATAAAAATAAATATAGAGAAAATTGCCAGAAAAGAGCTCGACTTTACTGCATAGAAAATTTTATACAAAAAATTAAAGATCAAATTAAAAATGTCTGAAATATATAATAAAAAAATAAGTGTTGTAGTCTGTGTTTACAATGGAGAAAAAACTCTTGGTGAATGTATTCAAAACATATTAAAACAGGATTACAAAAATTTTGAATTGATAATTGTAGATAATAACTCAAGCGATGATACAAAAAAAATAATTTATAATTTCATCGCAAAAGACAATCGTATCATTTATGTTTTTGAACCCAAATTATCTCTTGGTAAAGCCAGAAATACAGGAATAGAATCCTGTAAAAATGAAATTATCGCCATGACTGACTCAGATTGTGTTGTTCCCCATAACTGGTTATCTAATTTGATAAAAATACTAGAGGAAGAAAAAGAAAATATTGTAATGGGTTTTCAATATGACACAATAAAAAACTTTTGGTCTAAATTAGTACAAAAAGCTGATGAGGACTATATTAATAAAACCAGAAAAGGAAAATATATAGATTCTTTTGATCCAAAAAATTTTATTGCTCGTGCTAATATTTTAAAAAAAATAATGTTTGATTCAGACCAAACATATATGGAAGATTTTGATTTTTATTTAAGATCAAGAAATATAGTAAGAATCAGATTTGTCCCGGAAATAAAAGTTGGACACCATAACAAAAGTTCACTATTTAAAATAATAAAAGTTAATTTTATAAGAGCTTACTGGTTGGTGCCTGTTTATATAAAAAATAAAGATGAAGAAAAAGTTAAAGATATTGTAATGTTTACTAGTAGACAAAAAAATAAAATTCTATTTTCACCTTTTTTATTGGTTGGTTTATTTTTTAAAACCTCTCCTGATCTTGCTTTTTACAAAATAATTTCTGGAATATCATGGATGTGTGGACAAACTTATTGGTATATAAAAAATGGAAAACAATAATATTAACATTTCTGTAATAATCCCCTTACATACTCACGAACACTTACTTGAGAAATGTCTTTTTGCTTTAAAAAAACAGACTTACAAAAACTTTGAAGTGATTGTTGTATACAATGGAAAAGGACTGAACTCAAAAGAAATAGTTGAAAATTTTGGGTTTAGATGGGTCAACGAAGAAAAGGTTGGATCTTATAGTGCTCGGAATACAGGAATTAAAATCGCCAAGAGTAGTATTATTGCTTTCACTGATGCAGATTGTATTCCAAAAGAAAATTGGATTGAAGAAGCTATAAAAATTTTTGAAAAGAAAAAAGATATAGATATTATTGGAGGAAAAATTGAATTGATATATAAAAACAATAAACCAAAAACATACGAGATTTTCGAAAATATCTTTGACTTTAATCAAAAATATTTTATTGAGCAAAATCATTCTGGGTGCACAAGCAATCTGTTTGTTAAAAAAGGAGTCTTTGAAAAAATTGGTTTGTTTGATGAAAATTTTAAATCTATGGGAGATTATAAATTTACCCGTAAAGCTCACAAGGAAGGAATTAATTTATCTTATATAGAAAACATAGTAATTTTTCATCCGACTAGAAAAAATTTTTGGAAATTTATTAAAAAACAACAAAGATTGGCTGGTGGTATATACCTCTTACTTAAAGATGAGAGTTTTAATTTTTTTGATCTTTTTATTAAAATCACCATATCTAATATTATGAATACTCACAGATTTATAAAAATATCAATCAAAGAAAATTTATCTTTGATAAAAAAAATAAAGATTATCATATTAATAGTTCTTATTCATAAGATAATATTTTTAGAAAGTATAATGATTTTTTTAGGGAAAAATATAAAATATAAATAATAAGTTATTTTTTATATTTTTTTAAAAAAAGATATAATTTTGGAAAATTTTTATTTAGAAAAATACCTAAAATACCCACCCTTCTATCTAGTTCATTTAAAAAAATATTATTAATTCTATCTAATTTAAAAAGAAACAAAATTATATTTTTTACAATTTTTAATATTAAAAATATATTAACTTTCAAAATAAAAAATATTTTATATATATTTAAAAAACTTAAATTCTCATATGCGTAAAAAAATCTTTCGTCTTTTTTATCTACTGAAAATTTAGTCTTAATAATATTTTTATTCCAATAATACTTTTCTGCTAAATATCTATTTTTCTGATGTTCCGATTTTATACTTATAACCCTTTTTTGATACTTAATTCTATTTTCATCATCGTGTTTTATGTGAATTAACGTATCAAAATTAAAATCTTTTGGTTTTAATTTATTTACAGATGATAATCTGAGATATAAATCAGTATCATCATATCCGTATGTTTTTATCATTTCATTATAACCCCCAGATTCATAAAAGTCTTTTGAATATAAAAATAAAACACCATTTAAGTGTGTCTCATTTGGTTCTCTAGCTAACAACAAATTACCTCTATAAAAAATATTTTCTTTTAAAATATGTTTTTCAAAAAAATCATCTTTTAAAATTATATCTGCATCTAATTTTAAAATTTTGTTTTTAGTAACAAAACTAGCGGCTAAATTGAAGGCTTTTGATAAAGCCCAGTTCGTTTGATTATCAACCCTAATAATAATAATTCTTTTATCTTCCAAAAAGTCTTTCAAAGATTCTCTAAGAGGAACATCGCAATCCCAGTCTACTAATATTATTTCTGATATTTCTTTGTGTTTAAGCCATGATGATAGTGCTTTTTTTAAATTTTTGTTTCTATTTTTAGATGCGTTTATAATGGAAATACCTTCTGATAATTTTTTATCTACATTAAAACTAATATCTAAATTTTCTGAATAAAAATCATACCCAATAAATTCAGTTACTTTTTTAATTAATTTGTTTTTAATTTCGCTAATATCTCTAGGATTACTTTTTATATTCCAATCTAATGACTTTTTTTTGCTAAGAATATCTTCTACTGAATAATGGTGTAAATATTCTAAAAGACCATCAAATCTAGGATCTTTTAAATTTTTATTAATAAATATAACCGGAGTTCCATAAGCCAAACAAGGCAAAGCGCAGTGGAGACGTGAGGTTATCACGAGCTCAGCTTGTGCATATTTATCTAAAGTTTTTTGTGCCAAAGAAAACTTATACTCTGAATCATTCGACCTTTCCTTATTTACAGTATGAAAAATTTTCTTTGATTTTTCTTTTATTTTTTTAGGAATCATAAACTCTATTTCACTGGGAATATCAACTAGATAAACAACTTTTTTTCTTTTCTTAAATTTATTTTTTAGGGTTAAAGTAAGACAACCAGAAAAGTAAGCGTTGACACCTTTGTCTACCAACATTCTCATTGTGCTTAAATCTCTACACCCTATTTCCATACTTTTTTTATATAATTCAATAGAACTTTCACTCAATAATTTAGAAGCTTCACTTCGCATACTATCTGAAATATGAAATGAAATAAAAAGTGGATTTATTTTTTCATTATTAAATGGCCAATTTTCTGGTTTATGAGTAAACCAACCGTTCATTATTATTTTTGTTTCTTCAAATATCTCTGTCTCATCAATATTATCCCTATCAAAAAAATATGAGACTTTTGGTAGAAACTGTTTAGCAGCAAGACTCTGAATTTCATCTCCTATATTTACAGTTGAATATTTTAATAACCCGTATTTCATTTTTATTAGATAATTATACCCTTTTTTGTGGAACCCCTCTATTTAACATAACTAATCCAGAAAAAGAACTGTATTGATTACCTATAAATTCATCCGTTTTCCTTAAAATTAAAAGGTTAACAAGAGCATCTTCGATAGATTCAACACTTTCTCGATCAAGGCTCCTTGGTTTATATTGTAAAATTTTATTTGATCCGTATCTTTTTATTAATATATTTATAACATCTTCACTGTTTGTCTTTAAACCTTTTGGGGTTTTTGCTCCATCATCAGTTGAAACAAAAAACTTAGCATTTGGATTATTTTCAATGAAGACATCCATTTCTTTTATAAAAAAACTTAAATTATTTACCTTATCAGGAAAATGAATCGTAAAATCTCCCCTTCTTATGTGAACACCCATAACCTTACAAGTAAAATTATTTTTAACAAAAAAATCAACCTCGTCTCTAATATATTTTTTAGGTTTTAAAATATCAAAAATTTTATTTGACTCTTCAAGGAAAAAATTATGATAAGGAAAATCTTTTTCAGAAAAAACTGAAACAAAAGTCACGATAACATTATTTAAAAAATCTATTTTTAGTAAATCAAAAGAAATTTTTTCAGTCTTTTTATCTCTAAAAAGAGGTAATTTTTTAAAAAAAATCTTTTTCCAAATAGAATAATTATCGACAATATTAAATTCATTATTTTCAAAAAGATCAAAAAAACTAGCGCCACATGAAGAATTTTTTACCCAAATAAATTCCATTTTTCTATCTAAAACTTTAGATAGGAAATAAGCGGATATTAAAGTTCTTAACCTATTACATAATCCAGATTCACAGTAAACAATTACTTTTTTATTTAAAATTTTATCGTCTAAAATTTCATATAATGCTGGGGAAAAATTTTTAAGATGAAAACCAACAAGTCCCAAAAAAGAATCTATTATTTTCTTAAAATTTAAATCTAATATTTCTTTATCTTTAATATTAAAGATATTAGACCTATCTTTTTCTGAAATAAATTCGGCTAATTGACCATATGTTGAATTTTGACTATAGATTAAATAATCACAACTTGCCAAAAGATATAAATCAATTAAAGCCTCTTTACCTATTTCCCTTTTTTGATATTCACTTGAATAGTGAATAGGCTTATTATTTTTATCAAAAAATTTACTATAAAAAATAACATTTTTATATTTACTGATAAAAATTTTTAATATTTCCCTATTATCTGTAGCTATAAACAAATGGCAATCTTTATTTTCTAATAATAAATTGTCTATAATTGGAAAATATAAATTTAAATTTGTTCCCTTGTAGTCAATAAATTTGGGATTTAAATTATCTGTATATCTTATGTGAACACCTATGGTCTTTTTTTTAAAATTATTTTTTTTAAATAAATTAATTTCTTTTAAAATATCTTCATTGAGAAAAACATATTTTTTAATAAAAAATTTTATTAAATCTACTTTATTGTTAGGCCATCCAAAAATAGAAAAATTATATTTTGAAATAAGTTTACCGAAACCAAAAGAAATGAATACCAGCACATCTTCTTGATACCCTATATTTTCAATATCTACAGAAAATTTTTGCCACCCATCAAGATTATTTTCGACACCTTCTTTTCTAAACATTTCATAAATACTTTTATCAAGATTACCTTTCCATATTTCAGGGAAAACAGTTTTTCCCTCTATCTCCTCTACAGAATCGCAAAAACTTTTTTTAAAAAAAGAAAAAAAAGAATTTTCTTTATTATCTGAATAAATCTCATCTCTCCAATCTATAATAATTTTTCTATTAGTTAATTTCGCATATAAAATACCTTCAAATAAACCGAGAATCCTATTTCCCATCCCATTTGCACCTTTAATAAGTAGATATCTATTATTATTTTCTTTATATTCCATAATTAATCAATATTACCACCCCTTATTTTCGTGAGGAAAATCTATTTTAGGAACAGGCTTACCGATAAAGGAACAGAGTTTTTTCCATTTATTACGATCAGACACATCTAAAATAAGTAAATCTTCTTCCCTACCTTTAAAATAATCAAGTATCTTGGAGTTCTCCTTTTTGTAAAGATTTTCTATTAGATATTGTGTATCTGAAAAATAATCTTTTGGATCAAAACCATAATACTTTAATCTAACCAAATCCATCTTGTTTTTCTGCTTAGAAACAAAACTAATATAACTAACAACCCAATCTTCTGCTTTGCGAGTTGTTAAAATAAATTTACATTTCGGATAAAGTAAATCAATTTCTTTATATAATTGCCTCCACGGCCAATCTTTTAAAAAATCAAATTCTTGAGTAGATTTTTTTAAGTCAATTCTATCGTAAAGATAATCTTCTATATCATCATAAGAAAATGGTTTTATTTTAAAACCCAATATCTCAAAAGCTTTTCTTAAGCTAGTAGTGCCAGTCTTAGGATTCCCAACACATAAATATTTAATATCATTTTTTTTAAAGTTCTGTAAAAAAAATAATTTTGATATATAAGCAATTGATTTATTAAATTTTATCTTAAAATCTAACATAGGCATTATTAATTAAATCTTCTGACTTTCCCACTGTTTATAAAATTCACCTTTCAAATCAATAAGCTCTTGTAGAGTTCCGATTTCTCGAACCTGACCTTTTTCTAAATATACTATTTGATCGGCTTTTTTGATTGTTGAAAGTCGATGAGAGATTATTATCTGCGTCTTTTCTTTTAGCAAATCTTCAATACCTTCAATAATTTTTTGTTCAGTATTTCCATCAAGAGCACTTGTGGCCTCATCCATTATAAAAATATCGTGATCTTTTACTAATGCACGCGCAATAGAAAGACGTTGTTTCTCTCCGCCAGAGAAATTACTACCCCTCTCACCTATTTCAGTATCATAAGCTTTTGGTAACTTCTCTACAAATTCATGAACATATGTTTTTTGCATAATATCTATCAGGACTTCTTTGCTTAGATCTTTTTTTGTTCCATATTTTATATTATGTTCGATAGTTGAATTAAAAAGTAAAACATCTTGATTAACAAATGATATTTTTTTTCTCAAAGAACCTATACTATAATCGCGTATATCAACACCATCAATAAATATAGATCCGACAGGACAATCATAGAAACGAAGCAATAAATTTGTTATTGTGCTTTTTCCAGAACCTGTTGGACCTACTATCGCAGTAATCTTACCCTTGGGTATATTAAAAGAAAGATTTTTTAATATTAAACCATCTAAATCAGAGTATGCGAATGAAAGATTTTTTATTTCTATTCCTGATTTTAATTCTTTCAATTCAAGATTTCCATCTTTCAAAATAAAATTATCACTTCCCTCAATCAGGTGATTAATACTTTCAATAGCCCTATTCGCATTTACCATGCCTAATTTAAAATTATTAAAAGAATTCAGTCCTGGGATTATTTTTTGAGCTAAATAAAAGAAAATAATAGCTCTGGAGGGGTCAAAGGACTTATCTAAATAAATAATCAGAGCCATACCCAAAGCCAAAAAAAGAATACTAGTTGTAGCTCCGATATCTTCAATAGGACCCAGAAGATTGGAAAGTTTTTGCCTTTTAAAAGATTGTGAAATTTCCTCATTACTTATTTCAGAGAAAATTTTCCTCTCTCTTTCTTCTTGATTAAAACCTCTGACAATAGGCATACAATAGAGAATATTCATTATTGTATTATTCAAATTTTCTGTCAGACTCTCTGTATTTTTTAAAACTTCTCTAACTTTTTTAACTATTTGTTTAGTAAAAAAACTAGATATAGGAAAAATAATCATAGAAACTAAAGCTAATTTCCAAGAAATATAAAACATTATAGAAAGATAAGTTAATAGCAAAAAAATCTGAACGATAAAATCCTGCAAGATTTTAAACTGTGAACTAATAGTATTTGTTGATTTTGTTAAAACCTCATGAATATAGATGATCTTATTTTGATCATAAAAACTCTTATCAAAACTTAGACATTTATCAATTAAAATTTCTCGCATTTTCACTATTGCAACTCTTGCTTGATATTGAGTAATTAATGCAGAAAAATACTGAAGAATACTTTTTATTATAATAGTTAAGTAGATCCAAAAAACTAATAAAAGAAAAAGTCTGAGCGATGTAAAAAAAATATTTGGATAACTAGAAACAATATTTCCGATTATTTTTATATTTTTAACATGATTAAAATTACCATTTATAATTCCCTCAACTAGAGGAAAAAGTAATGATACGGTATAGATACTAAATAAGGTTAGAGCTAGAGATAAAACAACAGAAGAAATAAAAAATTTCATTCTTACCCCGCTTTTTTTCATAAAAAAAACAACCTTTTTTATGTCTTGAAATAGTTCATTTTTAAGAAAATTTTCAAACATAAATATTTATATTTTTATATTAAAACTTATTTATATAAGTTTTTTAAATAAGTCAGCTAAAATTTTGGGATTAGCACTACCCCGAGTTTCCTTCATACCTTGTCCAACTAAAAATTGAAGAGAGGCTTCTTTACCGGCTTTGTATTCATCTGCCACTTTTTGATTTGAGATAATAATTTTTTTAACAATTTCAGTCAATGCTCCTTCGTCACTTTGCTGCAATAAACCTTTTTCAGTGGCGATTTTTTCTACTTCCCCATGTTTTACAGATAATTCATTCAAAATATCTTTGGCGCCACGAGAAGAAATTTTATTCTCTGCTAACATTGTCACCAAGTCAACAATATTTTTAACTGAGACTTTTTCTAAAATATTTTCATCATTTCTGTATATTGAAACTATATCAGAAGTAATATAGTTTGCAGCAGTCTTAATTTTCTCTAAATCATTTTTCAAATTAGATCGTACTCCATCAAAAAAGTTTGAAAAATTAACATTTGAAACCAAAAAATCTGCCTGATCTGCTTTTAATCCAAGATCTAAAAATGTTTTACGTTTTTGCCAAGGCAATTCAGGTAAAGTTTCGCGTAATTTTTCGCTGGCGAATTCTGGAATTTCACTAATTTTTATTTTTGGTAAATCTGGATCTGGAAAATATCGATAATCATCACTAGTTTCCTTCTTACGTTGACTGAAAGTTTTTTGTTTATTTTCATCCCAACCTCGAGTCTCTTGCACAATTTCATGACCTTTTCCTGCTTCTAGTAAATCAATCATTCTTTCAATTTCATATTCAATGGCTTTTTCAGCAACCTTGAAAGAGTTTAAATTTTTTACTTCAACCTTTGTGCCAAATTTTTCAGCACCTTGTGGAGCGACGGAAATATTTGCCTCCACACGCATTTCACCTTTTTCCATATTAGCTTCAGAGGCCCCCAGATATCGTAATAATAATTGCAGTTCACGAGCAAATTCTCCTGCTTGCTTTGCAGAATGAATAACTGGTTCAGTAACAAGTTCCATTAAAGGAACACCTGCTCTATTATAATTTACCAAAGAAAAATCTCCTCGATCATGAATAGAGGTTCCCGTATCTTCTTCTAAATGAATACGTGTAATTTCTACATCCCCAAAAGAAGTATTGATTTTTCCACCGCTAACAAGTGGGTATTTATATTGGCTAATTTGATAACCTTTTGGAATATCTGGATAGAAATAATTTTTTCTATCCCATTCTGTATAGTCTGCAATATTTGCACCTAGTGATAATCCAACTCTAATAACATTTTTTACAGATTCATTGTTTATTACAGGTAAAGTTCCAGGATGTCCCATACAAATTGGACAAATATTTTTATTCGGCTCTTTTTCGTCTGGATTATTTTTACAATCACAGAACATTTTAGTAGCTGTTTTTAATTCAGCGTGAACCTCCAATCCAATAGTAGGTATATATTTAGTATCTGACATATGTTAGATATTAACCTATTTTCTATTTTTTAGAAAGAAGAAGATATGTTGTAAATAGGCACCAATACAGAAGCAAGCAAGAATCCAACACCAACAGCTAACATAACAATCATTATAGGCTCTATCATTCCGACCAGTGTATCTACGGCATTTGATACTTCTCTACTATAAAATTTAGCCAGCGTTCCCAAAATTTCACCGAGATTACCAGTTTCTTCTCCTACTTTAATCAATTGAACTAAGATACTTGGAAATTCAGCATGTTTAGAAAATGAATCTGAGAGAGAAAGACCGCCTTTTACATCCTCAACACTATCTTGAATAGCTTTTAAATACATTTTGTTATCGACAACATCTTTTGTAAGCTCTAATGCTTTAACCATCGGAATACCGCTACCAAGCATTGTATTAAGATTGTCCGCAATTCTTGAAAGGAAAAGTTTTTGATACAAATCTCCTACATATGGAAGAGATAATTTGAAACGATCAAATTGATCTTTACCGATTGATGTCTTATTAAATCTAAAGAAGATAAAACCTCCAATGATTAGGGCTATTCCAAGCCATACTCCGTAATTAACAAAAAAATCAGACAAACCAATAACAAATTTTGTATAGGCTGGTATTTCTTGTCCTGATTCCAACAATATTCCACTAATCTTTGGAATAACCAGAGTCAACATAAGAATCATAACGGTAATAAAGGTAAATACAATGAAGGCTGGGTAAATTAAAGCGTTTTTTGCTTTGGCAGTAATTTCATATGTTCTGTCTAAATAATCTGCAAGATAAGCAAATGACTCATCGAGCTTTCCCGATTCTTCTCCAGCACGAACCATTGAAATATAAAAAGAGGAGAATATATCAGGATGTTTTGAAAGTGATTCAGAAATTGAATTACCTGCTTGTAAATTCTCTGCAACATCCGCTAGAGCACGACCCAATTTTGGATTCTCTGATTCATCAGAAAGGAGTCTGAAAATTCTAAGAGCGGAAACTTGGGCTTCGAATAATGTTGCAAACTGTCTAGAAATAATAACCAAATCTTTCATTGTCACCCTTTCAAAAAGAGATATGTTTTTGTTTAACATACTTCCACCCTCAGTTGCTTCGTGTATATCTGAAATTACAAAACCTCTTCTCTGCAAAGAATTAATTGCAACATCGGTGTTAATAGCAGTAATAGTACCGCTTTTTTGGTTACCATCCTTATCTAATGCTATGTAAATATATACTGCCATATTTTTTTAAATCATTCTTTGTAATATTTGAGGTCTAAATGAATTCAACATTGCATTTTCAGGTGTAATTTCTCCTCTACGCACCAAATCTGCCAGTGTTCTATTCATATCAATCATACCGTGTTCCGAACCAGTTTCAATCATAGTATCAATTTCATAGGTTCTCTTTTCTCTAATAAGATTTGAAACTGCTGGAGTATTAATTAATAACTCATAAGCCGGAACCATACCTCCAGAGATTCTTGGAATTAGACGCTGAGAAAAAATACCAATAAGAGAACTAGATAATTGTAATCTGATTTGATCTTGTTGAGTGGAAGGAAAAGAATCAATAATACGATCGATTGTTTGAGAAGCGGTATTTGTATGTAGAGTAGAAAAAACAAGATGGCCAGTTTCAGCTGCAGTAACTGCTGCAGCAATAGTATCAGAGCCTCTCATCTCACCAACTAAAATTATATCCACATCTTGTCTGAATGTTCCAAGAAGAGCACTTTCAAAAGATTCTGTGTCTACTCTTACTTCTCTTTGATCAATAATTGCTTTTTTAGGCTCATAAACATATTCAACTGGATTTTCAATTGTAATAATATGCTCTGCTCTTTCTTGATTTATCATTTCAATCATAGCGGCTAGCGTTGTAGATTTTCCTTGTCCAACTGGGCCAACAACTAGAAAAAATCCTTGTTTACGTCTTGCAAAATCTTCTAGGATAAGAGGTAAATTTAATTCAGATATTGTTTTTATCTGTTTTGGAATAAGTCTCATCACAAAACCAATTCTACCTTGCTGAATAAAAGCATTACCACGGAATCTATCTTTTTCTTTATATTGAAATGAAAAATCTAATTCTTGTTTTGTTTCAAATTCTTTTTGATAATTTTCTGGAATAAGTTGGTATAGGAAATTTTTTGTTTGTTCTTTAGTTAGAGATGGATATTCACTAATAGGAATTAAGTCTCCATTTACACGAATACTAGGCTGTCTACCTTCACCAACATGTAAATCAGACGCTCCCTGATTTATAACTCTTATGATTAAATCTTCAAGTGTTTTATCCATATACTTTTAATTATTTTTTTTCTTATTAAAGATCTCTATTACTTGTTTTACAACCTCTGATGGTGTATAAAGCGCTTTTACAATATATCCATCTACACCGATTTTATTTGCTGCATCAACATCAGTTTGTTGACCTTGATTAGATAAAATTATTTTTACATAACTATCTGCCATATTATTTTCATATAATGCTTTTAAAAAAGTTAGGCCGTCCATTTTTGGCATTATCATATCAAACAAAACAATTTTCGGTTTTATATTTTGTTCTTTCAGTTGTTTTAAAGCCTCCTCTGCGTCAGATATAGCTACAACATCAAACCCTTCTTTCTTGAATTTCATTGCGTACATATCAAGCAGAAAATTATCGTCATCTATTATTAATATTTTTTTATCTTCTGTATTTTCCATATGTAAATTAATTATATCAAATTATTTTTAAATTAAAGTTTAGCAATTTCCTCAAAAGGAATTTTTTTCTGCATTGCTTTAATAATAGCATCCTCTTTCATTGTTAGCATGCCTCTTTTTCTTGCAATATCGTAAACCGCAGACTCAATAGGGTTTTTCAAAATAACTTCTTCCATTTCTCTATCCATTTCATACATTTCATACACTGCTTCTCTGCCCCTTGTCCCTGTAGGAGCTTCTGGTGTTGGCTTATTTTTCAAAACCTCTTCAGCATGAGGAATTAGGTTTGTATATTCAGCAGGCAATGTTTCAAATTGTTTATCAATCATCATTTTTATACTACCTTCAATTTTCACAGGTTCACCTGCACCAGGAGCAAGTTTTCTTACAAGGCGTTGAGCTACACCCAGAATCAAAGTTGGTGGAATCAAATAAGGATCAACACCCATATCAATTAAACGAGGAATAATACCTGGAGCTGTATTAGTGTGAATTGTTGAAAGCACCAAGTGACCAGTTAGAGCAGCCTGAATAGCCAATTTAGCGGTTTCTGAATCTCGGATCTCTCCCACCATGATGATATCTGGGTCTTGTCGAAGAGTTGTTCTTAGACCTGTAGCAAAAGTATATCCGATTTCCGGAAAAACTTGAGATTGACTAACTCCCTGAATACTATATTCTACAGGATCTTCTAGAGATAGAACATTTTGAGTATCCTTATCAATTTCTTTCAAAATAGAATACAGAGTAGTAGATTTACCAGAACCAGTAGGACCAGAAACAAGAATCATTCCGAAAGGTTTATCAATCGCTTTTTTAATCATCAAAAGATTTCTTTCACTTAGACCAAGTTCGTCTAATGATTTAACACCTTTCTCTTGGTCCAAGATTCTCATCACAACTTTTTCTCCATAATATGATGGAAAAGTTGATACACGAAAATCAACTTTTCTTCCTTCTATCTTTGCAGAAAAACGACCATCTTGTGGTTTTCGTTTTTCATCTAGTTTCATCTGACACAAAATTTTGATACGGGCGACTACTGCAGACTGAACTTTACCTGGTAAAATAATACTAGTATTTAAAACACCATCAACTCGAAATCTAACGCGAATTTGTTCTCTTAGTGGTTCAACGTGAACATCAGAAGCATTCCCTTCTACAGCATACCTTAAAATAGTTGCAACAATCTTAGTAACTGGAGCATCTTCAATAATTTGAGTATCTTGAACACTCGCATTATTTTTTTTCATACTGACTGTTGCTCCATCAGCAGATAGGTCAGTATCCAATTCTGTTAAAGCTTTTGTAACTTCCCCAGAAAGACCTTTGTAAACCTCCAACACTTTTTGAAAGTCATCATAAGAAATCAAAAAAATCTTGAATGGCATATCCTCTTTTGCGGAAATAAAATTTAGTGCATCACGCGCCTCTAAATCATCAGGATTTACCATTCCTATTTCTAAAAAACCTTCAGAGATGGCAACTGGAGCAAACTGGTAGTGAACAGCCGATTCCTCTGGAATATATTTTAAAATATCAAAAGGAACATTTGTTCTAGAAAGATCTTTGATTGGCACATTGTAATATTCAGATTTATATTTCAAAACATCTTCTGGTAAAAGACCATTGTCTTTTAAGGCAACATCTATCGGAGTACCAGAAAGGACAGCATCCTTTATAGGCTGTAAATTTGTTTGTGTTACTATGCCTTTTTCAGTTAAATATTCTAAAAATGCCATATTTATTTTATTAGCGAATAGGACTTGTTGTTCCTACGGTAGTTGTTGACTGATTTGTAGATGTTGAGTTTTTTATAATAGAAGGTGCAATTGTAGAAGTTGCAGAACTTCCTGATGAATTAATTGGAGCGAATGGATTTGCTCTACCTACCGGCTCAGGAATAATTGGTTTACTATGATCAATCAAATTCTTAACTATAGGATCATCCAATACTGCTCTATCTAATTTTAAAGAATTAATCTGGTTTATGGCAGTTGTAATTTCATCTCCTAAAACTTGAGCACTGTCTTGTCTTTGAGTAGTTTCTAATAAACTTTCTGCTGTTGGATCTGGCTTCAAAAAAGAATAAGCGATAAGACCTATTCCGATTATAACTGCGATTATTATTATGTTTTTATATTTATTTATCATATTATCTTAACCAATAGGTATTAAGTGTTATTGAATAATTATAAAAATTACTATCAGAAGAAGAGACGCTAAAATCTGTAATATCAACTAATCTCATTGAATCTTCTAGATCTTTCAAAAATAATTTAAAAATATCGTAGCTAGAAGAAAAAGAAAAAGATAATTGAATTGTTCCAAACAATTGTCCTGAGTTATTTGCATTTGCCCCTCTATTAATTTCAGTACTTTCTTCTATAGGACCACCTGAAATACTTATACCCTTTAGAACTATTCCGTATTTATTTGCAATATTATTTATATCAAGAATCAATCTAACGTTATCTACAGTATCAGGAAGAATCTGTGCTAATTTTTTTCTCTCATCTTCGCTAATTCTATTATAACTTTCTTGTAATTTTCCTCTGGCCTGTCTTAATTCTCTAGCACGTTCTATAGTCTGATCATTTTTATTTTTTTCTTGAATCAGGTTATCCAATTCCTTTTTTTGAGGATCAATAAAAAAGAAGAATACTCCTACTGAAACTAGTATTAAAATAATTGGTGTTAATCCTTTCATAATTATCTAAAAATATTATTAAAACTTACATCATCACTTTTTTCTGTTGTTTGATTAGCCAAAGTTTTTCTATACAAAACAATAGAAGGATCTATCTGACTTTTTAGAGAAAAATTAACAAGTCCATTTTCAGAAGGTTGAACTGATGAAAATACAACATCTTTTAATGAACCTGTTCTACCAAATTCATCTGATTGTAATACAATTGACTGATACCCAAGACCCACTCCGCTAGCATCTAGAGTAACATTCCCTTTTGTTTTATCTGTTGTGTATTTAAAATTATTAAATCTAATAGTCTCAAGTGTTCTATCTTGTAATAAATCTAATACTGCAGATGGAGCCTTATGAGAATCTATTAATTTTCTAACAGCCATTATCCTGGTATTAAGCCTTGTTGCCTCTTTTATAAATTTTTCATCAAATTCATCACGAGATTTTTTAAGAGTTTCAATTTGTAATGAAATTTGTTTTTCAACCGTTAATTTATATGCAAATACACCTACACCAAAAACAACTGTTCCCAAAAAAATAGCAACCATTATTATAGTTAGAAAATTAGAGGTAGTCTTGTAACCAGAGACAGTGGGTGTTACTGGTTTTTTAGGAATAAATGAAGTTGTAAATTTTGTTTGCTCTCCTGCCATAATTACTTCATTTATTATACATCATAATTTAAAAAAAGTTACAATAGTTATTCAACATTTTTAATTAATCTAATTCCTGAAGTTTTCTCATTGCCAAACCAATTGCTCCTGCAAACATAACACCGGTTTGTTGTAAAATTCCTTCTAGAAAAGCTGGAGTTTCTACTTTATCAAAAGGATTACTAATAATAGTTTGGATTCCAAATTTTTGTTGTGCCTTTTCTGGTAATCCTTTTAATAAAGCTCCTCCGCCTGTTAATAAAACTTTTGAAACATTTTTATTGTGTTCTTTTTGAAATTTCAGAAGAATGGTATTAGCATCACTAAAAATAGGGTTCATTATGGTTTCTGAGATATTTGCAATAACCTCATCTTGACCAGGAGCATTAGAACCAAATGTTCTTTTTAATTTTTCAGCGAAATCAACTGGAACACCTAAAGATTTTGATAATGCCAAAGTTATATCTTGCGACCCTCTACTTATTATATGAGAATCCCGAATAACACCTCTCTCTGTTATATATACTTTTGTAGCCCCGGCTCCAATATCTACAATCATTACTGGCATCAAATATCCAGGCTCTAACACTGAGCGTGCAGTTGAAAACATTTCAACTTCAAAAAAAGTAGTTTTTAAACCTGTTTTATTTACTACAAGATTAAAGTCGTTTAATACATCATTATGAATTGCCACAGTCATAACTTCTTGAAATTTTTGAGCTGGACTAGCCTGTGTCTGATCTACATCTTCAATTTTAGGAATTATAAACCAATCCAAACTAACTTCAGCAATTGGAACTGGTACATATTTTCTAGCTTCTATAGGTATCATTTGTGCCAATTGTCTTTCTTTTATCATCTCTGGCATCTTAAAAACGGAGACCATGCTTGAGCGCATTGGGATAGACATTGCACTGTCTGGAGTAGAAACATTAGCCTCTTTTAAAAGATCTAGGGTGGCCTCAGCAATTTTTTCAGCAGGTAATTTTGTTGCTCTTCCAATTTCTATACCAGCATACGGACCTAGTGCAATTTCACCATAAGTTTGCAAGACAGCCTTTCCATTCTTCTTCTTTAATTGAACTACCTTTATAGATGAAGATCCTATATCAACTCCAACAACACTACTATTATTTCCTCCTGAAATTTTACTAAAGATATTATCAAATAAATTGGCCATAAAGTTTAAAATAAATTATATCATAGCTTACAATGATTAGAATATGGATAAAGCAGGTTTTAATTTTTATAAGTAATATATTTTGGATAGAAGAAATACAGAATGAAGAGTGGCCCCTGCCTTTATATAAATTTAAATATAAATGGGTAATAAGTCTATTTGAATATAAAAATATAATAGTAAAAAATAATATTTGGAAATTAAAATTTAGGTCTGATAAAAAAATAGCAAAATTATTTGGCCAAAAAATATCCGATACAATCAATAAATATGGTTTTACAGATTACACTCTTGTACCAGTTCCAATACACTGGAAAAGAAAGTTTGAAAGGGGTTTTAACCAAACAGAATTGATTTGTGAAGAGATTTTGCATGCACATAAAATAAGATACGGGATTAACTTAAAATATGAAAAAATTTTAAAAAGAATTTATTATAGTAAAAAGCAATCTTGGAATAATAGAAAGGAAAGATTTAAAAATACATCAAATGCTTTTAAATTAAAAAATAGATATAGAAATTATATTTTGGGAAGAAAATTTTTATTAATAGACGATGTAATTACGACAGGATCAACATTAAAAGAAACACGCCGTGAAATTTTAATTCACGGCGCAATTTCTGTAAGAGCAATTACGGTAGCTTGTTAATTTACTGAGTCTGTTTTTTGTTCTTCTTTTATTGGTTCGTAAACGGGCTCTTGATTTGAAACTTCATCTGTTTTTGCTTCTTTTACTGTTTCCTTTTGAACTCTTTCCTCAAACTTTTTAGTTTTAAAATTGAAGACCATTTTTTTGAAGAAAAATATATAGACAATTTCTAAAATACCAAAAGTATTAATAATTAGCATAGCCAAAAACCACCACAACTCACCTTTTCTGGCAGCAATCCATAATGCCCAACCTTTCCAAAAGATTGTCCAGGCAACTGTAACAAGGATTATTAAAGAGAATCCTGCTCCAAGACCAAATAATGCTAAAATTTCTGACATAATATTTAATTAAATTTAATAATTATAATGAAT
>CAYYEF010000009.1:19747-23002 GCA_964470825.1 uncultured Candidatus Saccharibacteria bacterium
GCTTGATAAAGAGCCATGGCATTTCTAATTTGAATTATGTCTGAAAGTCTCTTTTGGTCACGAGCCTTTACTCTTGCTCCTTTTAAATTAGCCATAACGACGCTGGAAAGCAATCCAATAATTGCAATAACAACAAGTAGTTCTATCAAAGTAAAACCCTGGCTTGAAACTTTTTTTAAAAAAATATTATTTCTTTTGGCCATAATTAATAGTTGGAATATTTCCTGTTGGTTTAATTTTTCTTATATTATCAAACTGTAAGATAAAAATGGTAACTATAATAATTGATATCAGAAGAACTAACAAAAAAGACTGGGCCTGTTTTTCATCTTTTGCAATTCCCCACCTTACAAGATAATTAATATTATTTTCTTTATTGTTGTTTCTTTGGAAAAAAGAATTTGAATTATTATTTTCTTCTTCCATAAATTCAAAGCTCATATTTGAATTATATCAAAAAAAATAAAAATTTTGGCGGAGACGCAGGGATTCGAACCCTGGAGAGCTTTTAAACCCTACCTCGTTAGCAGTGAGGCGCTTTCGACCAACTCAGCCACGTCTCCATTCTGTTGGTTTTTAAAGGTTAGCATATTTTTTAAAAACTGACCATTGACACTTTAAAAAATAAAAGTAATCTGATAATCAAACAGTACCGTAATAATGACAACATTATACCAAAAAATAGCATTGGAAGAGCAGGTTGAGCTAACAAAGACTCGCCTCGATCAAGCCAAACAAACTCTGCACGAGGCAGAGATTTCATATAATGAGGCTTTGAGCAAACTTCAAAACTTCATTCAATCCGAAATCAGTCCTGATGATTCAACACCTCAGGAGTTTGAACTGACTGGATCTGATTAATTTAACAAAATTTTTAATTAAACACCGAAAATATAATTTCGGTGTTTTTTATCAAAATTACTTTTTATAGTCTGATTTTGTTAAAATAATGTAATGGAACTAAACCTAGAAACTAAAATTACAGAAATTTTTAGATTATCTCAAAATCACAAAAAAGCTCTTGAAAGACTTGGTATAAAGACTGTTTCTGATATGCTCTATCACTTTCCCTCTAGATACGGAAATGTGGCCACAGCTTCGTACGTTGAAAATTTGCAATCTGGTACTTCTGCTACACTTTTTGGAAAAATATCTAAATTAAAAACTGGTAAAACATTCCGAGGAAATATTCCAATAGCCAACGCTATTTTCTCTGATGAAACCGGTGAAATAAAATTGATGTGGTTCAATCAACCATATATCGCCAAAATGTTTGGAGAAGATACCTTGGTAAAGATTGAAGGAAAAATTTCTACTTCTAAAACAGGTATTAAATCTATTTTAAACCCTACAATCGAGAAAATTAAAAAAGTTCCAGGCGGAGTTGGAAATTCTCTTTTTGGAAATGGAGATGATGATACCAGGCTTTCTCCTGTATATCCAGAATCAAAAGGTATTACTTCGAATTGGTTTTATCATTCTATTCAAAAAATTTTTAATACTGGAATCTTGGATAAAATTTCTGATTCGATACCAGATGAAATTTTAAAAAAATATAATTTACCATCTTTAAAGACTGCTTTGATTTGGATTCATTCTCCTAAAAATGATGACCACGCCTTATCTGCAAGAAAACGTTTTGCTTTCGAAGAAATTTTCTATATTCAATTAACAAAGAAAAAAGAGCGCCATGAAGCTGATATAGAAAAAACCTATGAAATAAAAATTGAAGAAGAAAATGTTAAGAAATTTATTTCTAGATTTGGTTTTGATTTAACAGCTAGTCAAAAAAAATCTATAGATGAAATTTTGCATGATATTAGTACACCACATGCCATGTCTCGTTTAATTGAGGGTGATGTAGGCTCGGGAAAAACAGCAGTGGCTGCTGTAGCAGTTCACTCTATCGTGACTTCTCGACCTAAAAATCAAAATTTTGGAAATCTTCAAGTTGCATATATGGTGCCAACTGAAATTTTAGCCAAACAACATTTCGAAAACTTTATAAAATATTTTGAAAACACAGGTATTCAGGTTGGTTTAATAACAGGTTCGGGTTGTAAAAAATTTCCTTCAAAAGTTAATCCTAAAGACTCTACTTCTATTTCGCGGGTACAACTTTCAAAATGGGTTGAGAATGGTGAAATCCCAATTGTTATTGGTACACATGCTTTGATTCAAAAATCAATAAAATTCAAACATCTAGCTCTAGTTATTATCGACGAACAACATCGTTTTGGAATTAATCAACGTCAAAAAATTGCAAAGAAGGAGGGTTTCATGCCACATCTATTATCAATGACTGCAACCCCAATCCCCCGCACCCTCGCCTTAACAATTTATGGGGATTTAGATTTAACAGTAATTGACCAAATGCCTGCTGGACGTAAACCAATTATCACTGAAATTATTATGCCCCATGAACGAGATGAGGTTTATAAAAAAGTTGAAGATGAAATTAAAGCTGGTCGCCAAGCTTATGTGATTTGTCCGAGAATTGATGAAGCAGATCCAACCAAAGAAAAAGCACTTTTGGTTAAATCAGTTAGAGCCGAAGCAAAACGTTTAAGAGAAAAAATTTTTCCTAAACTAAATATTGCAGAAATGCATAGCAAAATGTCTCACATAGAAAAAGAAAAAATAATGGGACAGTTTGAAAGAGGTGAAATAAATATTTTAGTTTCAACTAGTGTGATTGAAGTTGGAGTGAATGTGCCAAATGCCACCATTATTTTAATTGAAGGTGCGGAGCGTTTTGGCTTAGCACAGCTTCATCAGTTGCGTGGTCGAGTTATTCGTAGTAATCATCAAGCTTATTGTTATGTTTTCACCGATTCTAAAACTGAAACTTCGATTAAAAGATTACGCGCTTTGAAAACTGCTAAAAATGGATTTGAATTATCTGAATACGATTTGCAATTGCGAGGCACAGGAGAATTATCTGGTAAAAAACAATGGGGTATCAGCGATCTAGGGATGGAAGCTATTAAAAATATTAAAATGGTTGAAGCTGCCAGAAACGAAGCGGAAAATATTATTGAAAATAATTTACTATCTCAATTCCCTGCTCTTATCGAAAAAATAGAACAAAGAAAAGATATTCACTTTGAATAAATAATTGGTGCGCCCGCCAGGACTCGAACCTGGGACCACCGAGGTATAAGCTCGGCGCTCTACCAACTGAGCTACGGGCGCATAATATTGGTAAATGTCATTCTAATTAAAATTAAAGGAAAAGTAAAATACCGCCCATAA
>CAYYEF010000010.1:0-2002 GCA_964470825.1 uncultured Candidatus Saccharibacteria bacterium
AAGAAAATATTCGTTTTGGATTAACAACTATTAAAAATTTTGGTGAGGGTATTGCTCACGAAATTATTGAGGAGCGCAAGAAGAATGGAAAGTTTTCAAATTTAGAAAATTTTATTTCTCGAATTCACAGCCGAAGCTTTAACAAAAAATCTTTGGAAGCTTTAATAAAAACTGGTGCACTTGATTCTTTTGGAGAACGAGGTCAATTATTAGCAAACCTTGAATCACTTCTAGAATACAACAAAGAAATTAAAAATGAGTCAAAAGATCAAGGTAGTCTTTTTGGTTCAAGTATTGATATTGCCCCTCAATTAAAATTGGCTGAAGTACCACCAGCTGATTCAGAAACTAAATTGGCTTGGGAAAAAGAATTGCTTGGTTTGTATGTTTCTGGTCATCCTCTGAAAAAATTCGAAGAAAAATTAAAAGCCAAAAATATTAACATCAAAAAAATTAAAGAAAATGCTCCCAACGGGACAGAAGTTTTAATTGCAGGTCACGTTGATGATATTCGTCAAATCTTAACTAAAAAAGGTGATCCAATGGCTTTTGTAAAAGTAACTGATATGTTCGATACAATCGAAGTTGTCTTCTTTCCAAAATCAATGCAAAAAAGTGCCGAATTTTTGAAAGTCGGAAACTGTATCGTGATCAAAGGAAAAATATCAGAACGCAATGGTGAAAAATCTGTATTAGTAGATATGGCTAAGAAATTAGAATAAAGAAATAAAAAATACTTTGTTTCAACCCGTCCTCAACACAACGTGTATGCGAAAGGATTTTACAAAGTATTTTTTATTTTTAGATTAGAAATTCTATTTAATGGAATTAGTTAGAAAACTTTTTTAATCTATTGGCTTCCTTGAAAGCAGAAGCTTTGCTTGAAATTTCTTTTCTATTTTTATTTCTTAGTATAACAGTTGCTACAATAGCACCCCAAATCAATAGTCCGAAAATAAATCCAAATGTTTTTAGAATATCTTCTGAACCAGTATAAGGAACTTGGGATAGGAACACTGATGAAAGACCTGCAAGATCACCGTCTGTATTTCCTATAACTCTTACATCATTATCATCATCGTCATTATCTTCATTGTCAACACGAATTACACAAGTATCTGATTCTTTTTTACCGTCATCATCTGTTACAGTTACTTTTAATTCAATACGACTTTGGTTTGTATCTATACGGACTCTTTGAGAATTATCACCCTTATCAAATCTATCAAATTCGTCAGTGTCGCCACTCCATTTAATGCTATATGGAGAATCTCCACCATCAATATCAACACCAATATTCACATAATCTCCATCTTCAACTCTGGTATCTGAAACTTTACATTGAACATCTAGATCATCTGTATTATTATCATTATCTTTTGGATTTACACGAACAGTATCACAATTATCAGTAGCAGTTCTACCTTTACTATCTCTAACTGTTATTGATGCATCATATCTACCTTCATCATTAAATCTAACTCTCACAGTTTGACTGTCAGAATCTATATCACCATTCCAGTTGTATTTATATGGGGCTTTTCCACCAGAAACATCAGCTGTAAATGTTACAGTATCACCTTCTTCTATAGAAGTATCTGAAACTCTACATGTAACATCTAAATTATTTCCATTATCAGTATTGTCATCATCATTATTACGTTCATCAATAATAATTACATTATTATTGTTGTTAATGTTTCTATTATTAATAATTATATCTCCAGTTGAGTTTGAGTTATTACATCGACTTCCAGAACATGAGGAGTTGTAATTATATGAGAATTCAGGATATGAGTAGTCGTAATCATAATTATCATAAGAATAATATGGTTCATCATAATTATAGTCTGCATAGGAATAGTAGTCTTCATTATTGTAACTAAAATTACCATCATAGTTTCCATAGTCGTAGGTATAGTCGTAGTTACCGTAGTCATATGTGTAATCATAGTTTCCATAGTCGTAGGTATAGTCGTAGTTACCGTAGTCATATGTGTAA
>CAYYEF010000010.1:2102-14230 GCA_964470825.1 uncultured Candidatus Saccharibacteria bacterium
AGTCGTAGTTACCGTAGTCATATGTGTAATCATAGTTTCCATAGTCGTAGGTATAATCTGAATATCCTGTATCGTAACTGTAGTCAGAATATGCTGTATCGTAATAATATTGAGCTTGGATTGTAGCAAAAGGAATAAGCACAAACCCTAAAATTAGAGTGATTTTAAATATATTTTTTTTAATAAATGTGTAATTCATATTTTTTATATTAAATAAAACTTGTTTATTTGCAACATAACTATATCATATTTAAATAAGTTGTCAAGCAATAAAAAACCGCGTACAGGGATTCAAGTCTAAGTTGAATATGTACGCGGGTTAAGGTTTTAAGGGAATTTCACCCTTGATTTTTAACCAAGACCCAGATTTTTCTGGGGAAATAGGACTTGCCGTCCTTTTGTGGGATGGCGAAACGCCGACCCATTTTTTCCCGACTATTGTCGGCTTGGACCCAGCTGGCGTCAGCCCAGTCGCCGGCGATTTTTACCGTTGGTTTTACCTCGGAAACAAGAACACCATGGATCTCATCTCCGTCGGCATCCTTTTTGATCTCGGTGACGAGCATACCAATCTGACCGAGGTCAGAGTGATTCAGCACATCGACCATCAGGGCTTTTGGCGGTTTCTGGTGGTGGGTATACTGATACCCATCATATTTCATCATCCAGATGAGACCCCCACCGACAAGGCCGGCAAGGAGAATCAGTGTCAAGAATGGAAGAAACCAGCCATTCTTATTCTGGCGAACCACGAGGGTTCTGTTTTCATTTTCTGCTTTTTTCATGGAAGGTGCGCCGTATTAGGGCATTTTTTGTTTTGAAAGGTTCACTGTTCATTCAATACTACCGAAGGTAATACTGAACTTCTTTATAATCATACACTATTTAAATTATTTTGTCAAGCAATAAAAAACCGCGTACAGGGATTCAAGTCTAAGTTGAATATGTACGCGGGTTAAGGTTTTAAGGGAATTTCACCCTTTATTATTCGTCCCCAAGGGACATTACCCTTCCGTTGGCCCTAACTGTGGGCTTTGGAATATCCACTACAACGGCAGTCTCATCGACCTCAATTGCGGGAATTAACGCAATTTTCCCCCTTCCGCTTTCAAAGCGAACATCGTAACGAGTTTCCTTGTCAGCGACGAAGTTTGTGGTGGTTTTTGAAACAACGACAGGTTTTGGTTCAGGTGTCGGAGTTGAAGTAACAACTGCAACTGGCTCAGGTTTTGGTTCAGGAGCCTTTTGAATAGGCTGGAGAAGTTTTATCCTGTTAGCCGATGTTTTTCCGTCAATCATACAGCCTTCCAGATACAAGGGTTCTAGTGAGCCCGTGTCGTAGTAGACTTTGGCAGATGGAGCAAGCACAACAACTCGAGCCGAACGCTCATATTCATTGTAAATGCTTTTCCCAGCAATACCTAGCTCACTGGCTGACTTCAGGCCGAGACCATTAAGTGTCGCAGGTCCCGTGTATTTGGGTTGGGTAAACCCAACCTTGTCCAGCTTCACGAATTCCCCTACAACACTGTAGCGATCCTCCTGCTTTTTGACGGCAGGTTTGTTCATCGCAACAGGAGTCGGAGAAGCCGCGGGTTGATTGTTTTGTTTGGGAGCCTTATCGGCCGCCGAAACAGTTGAGATGTTACACGCCAGCACGAATGCCAGCACCAATGCGAACAATTTTTGAATGTTCATACTGCCCAAAACCCTACACTAATTTTACAAAAATGTCAAGCTAGATTCTTTCAGCAACCACGACCCATCTTTCCTGTTTTTCCCCAAAAGTATTACAAGTAGAAAGTGTTAGAGTTTGACCCGAATTATTAAATTCAACCAAAGCATTGTCGGCATTAAGAAGATTAATAGTCTGAACTTTATATAAAAATTCCTGATTACCTGCCCCAACTTTAATAACATCTCCCTTTTTTAATTTTTCTAATCCATTAAAAGTTTTATAAGCAGGATTTTGAACAACAGGCCAATTAGTACTGTGACCAAAAACAAATATATTTCCTTGCTCAATAGTTCCAGAACCAGGATAATAAACTGCCCCTTTTTTCAAGGTCTCATCTAGTACTGCGACATTTACAGAGTCTGGTTCATATACTTTTACATCAATTCCAACTTTATCTATAGTAATCCTTTCTGGTCTTGTAAGATTTTGCGGAAGAAGTTCTTTATTTTTTGGCAAATCTTCATCTCTTATAATATTTTCTACTCTTAAATTATTTGGAACAAAACCAACTAGATATAAAGATGCATAGGTTAGTCCACATACACCAATCATCACAATAATAAAGTAAGAAACTTTTTTAAAATATATTTTTTTTGAGAAAATTTTCATTGAATAAATTATACAAATTTTATTTAAGAATAACTAGCCAAATCTGCCTTTTTTGCTATAATCTCTTTTACTTGCGTCGATGGCGGAGTGGTCAATCGCAACAGACTGTAAATCTGTCGCCCTATGGGCTACGAAGGTTCGAATCCTTCTCGGCGCACCAAATATAATAAGAAATAAAAACTCCCATTAAAATATTGGGAGTTTTTATTTTTAAATTTTAATTCTATCTGACTAAGATAGCATCTTTGACGTCTTTTTCTTGATACAACCTACTCTTCTTTCCTTTCTTAACATCAAAAGTAAAGTCTTTACCTTTTACATTAACGGTTACAACGTCGTTTGATCCAAGATTTTGAGTAACAATCAATTTTGCAAGTTGGTTTAGAATACGATTCTGAATTACTCTCTTAATTGGTCTCGCACCGTAATGAGGATCGTAACCTTCCTTAGCTAAGAATGAAATAACTGAATCAGTAACTTTTAAATTAATATTCTTTTCAAGAAGACGTTTTTTAACTTCTTCAATTTGTAAACCAACAATATTTTTAATTGTATCTTGTTCCAAGATATCAAAGATAATTACATCATCTAAACGATTTAGAAACTCTGGACGGAAATTTTGTTTAAGAGCTTTTTCAACATTTTTCTTGGCATCAGCATATTGATTATTATCAGTTCCACCCTCATCAAATCCAAGTTTTTCCATATTATCAATATATTCAGCACCAATATTTGAAGTAAGGATAATAACTGTATTTTTAAAGTTTACAGTTCTTCCTTTACTATCTGTTAGACGTCCGTTATCTAGAACTTGTAACAAGATATTAAAGACTTCTGGGTGAGCTTTTTCAATCTCATCAAATAAAATAACAGAATATGGTCTATGACGAATTGTTTCTGTTAAATTACCAGAATCCTCGTGTCCTACGTATCCAGGAGGTGCACCAATAATTTTTGAAACTGCGTGCTTTTCCATAAATTCTGACATATCGACACGAACAAGAGCTTTTTCATCATTGAACATAAATTCAGCAAGAGCTTTTGTTAATTCAGTCTTTCCAACTCCAGTAGGACCAAGGAAAATAAATGAGCCTATTGGACGATTTGGATCAGAAACTCCGGCACGAGAACGTCTAATGGTATCAGCAATTTTCCTAACTGCTTCATTTTGACCAACAATTCTCTTTTGAAGTTCTTCTTCCATACGAGCCAGTTTTGTTACCTCTTCTTCTAGCATCTTAGAAACAGGAATTCCGGTCCATCTTGAAACAACAGAAGCAATATCTTCTTCTACTATTTCTTCTTTCAAAATTCTTCTTGAAGATTGTAATCTCTTAAGACGTTTTTCTTTTACGCTCAGATCTTTTTCCAAAGAAGGAATTTGACCATAACGAATTTCTGCTGCCCGAGTTAAATCAAGTTGCAATTCTGCAGATTCTGCATCAAGACGTAGTAATTCTAATTTTTCTTTAATTTGTTTAATTGAAATAATTACTTCTTTTTCGTTTTTCCATTTTAGTTCCAATTCCCTAGTACTTTCTTTTAGATCAGCAACTTCTTTTTCTATTTTCTTTAGACGAGCATCTGTTTTCTGGCTTTTTTCTTTTTCATTACGCAAAGCCTCTTTTTCAATTTCAAGACGTGTAATTTTTCGGCGTGTTTCTTCTAATTCGGGTGGCATATTTTCTAAAGAAATTTTCAAAGTAGAAGCAGCCTCATCAATAAGATCAACCGCTTTATCAGGAAGAAAACGATCTGTAATATAACGACTAGATAATTCTACTGATGCAACAATAGCATCGTCAGTAATTCTCACACCATGATAAAGTTCATATTTTTCTTTAAGACCACGCATAATAGCCACAGCATCTTCAATACTTGGTTCAGCCACAACAATAGGTTGAAAACGACGAGTCAAAGCTCCATCTTTTTCAATATGTCTTTGATATTCTTTTAAGGTAGTAGCGCCGATGACTTTTATTTCCCCACGAGCAAGAGCAGGTTTAAGCATATTTGAAGCATCAAGTGAACCTTCAGCAGCACCAGCTCCAGCTAAAGTGTGAATCTCATCGATAAACAAAATTATTTTGCCTTCAGATTGTTTTACTTCTTTAATAATTTTTTTAAGTCTATCTTCAAACTCTCCTCGATATTTTGTTCCGGCAACAAGAGATCCTAGATCAAGTGAGACAATATCACGATCTTTTAAGGAATCTGGAATATCACCTTGAGCGATTCTATTTGCCAAACCTTCAACAATGGCAGTTTTACCAACACCGGCTTCTCCGATTAAAATTGGATTATTTTTTGTTCGACGAGAAAGTATTTGAATAATTCTGTTTACTTCTTTGTCACGACCAATTACAGGATCAATTTTATTTTCTTTGGCTTTTTCTGTAAGACTAAGAGTGTATTTTCGAAGTGATTTAAATACTTTTGGTTCTTTATCTGGAGAAGTTTTGTTTACTCTTAGTTCTTCAATTATTTTTAAAATTGGTTCTCTTTCAATTTTGAAAGTTTTAATAACTTCTTTTGCACTAGATTCAATATCAAACATAGCCAAGAATAAATGTTCTACAGAAACAAACTCATCATTCATGACCTGAGCTACCCTAGTTGAATGTTCAATAATAGCAGCCAATTCTGGGGCTAAATAAATTTGAAAAGATGGAGAAACTGTTTGTTGAACCTCATCTGGAGTTTCGATTGAATCTAGAACATTATCGGTAATCAATACAGTATCTATAGACATTTTTTCTAATATAGAAATAATCAAACTCTCTTCTTGTAGCAGAAGAGCTCCCAATAAATGTAGTGGGTTTACATGATTTTGACCCCTTTCAATAGCCAATTCATGGGCTTGTTTTATAGCTTCTCGAGCTTTTGCTGTGAAATTTTTAAATGGAGGTACCATACGCCAAATTTATATTAATTAATTAAACTTGTAAATAATCTCTCCTAATATTATTTATTTCCCGTTAAGGAAATTTTTAATATTGTTTGATGGAGTAAATGTGTTTACTTTTGCTAAATCTCCGTTAATTCTAGCACCAATAATTTCTCCTTGAAGATTTAAAATTATACTACCCAAAAGAACATTTGATTTATCGACCGAAGTTTCAATTAATTTCAATTGTTCTACTGGTTTAGAATCCGCTGTCACCTGTGAAGTTTTTAATGCTCCTGACCCTGTAACAAGGTTTGTTATTATTCCAGTTGCTACGGTGTTAGAATTAATACCTGATAAAGAAATAACTGATTGAGCTAGTTTAAGATTTTGAGAGTCAGCAAATGAAGCTGGACTAAAATCGACTGGAGCATTTTGTCCATCGGTAATTCTTAAGATTGCATAGGGATCATTTGGTTGTCTGTGTCCTACGCTTAAATTATATTTACTACCTCCGGGATAAATAGCAGAATATCTTCCCGCGCTTTGAATGACTGAAGAATCAGTAACCACTCTTCCATTTTTGTCAAAAATAATTCCTAAACCAATAAATGTTTCAGAGATTCCATTTTTTTGATAAATCCTAACAAGACTTTTTGAATTTTTATTTACAGCATCAATTGTTAAATCTTCATCTTTTACGACGACAGTCACAACTTCTTTTTCAGGAGTTTTTGTAACAGAAACACCTTCTTTATTTTCTTCTTGTGGAATTATTTTTTCTACAGTTTTCTCTACTACCCTATTTATAGTCTGAGTAACTGGTTCTGGAGCTTGTTCCAAAAGAGATACGGTTGTAATGCCAGTTGCAATAGACGTCACAAAACTGACTAATAAAGTTAAAAGCACAATTTGTTGAGCGTTTAAATCATTCATTTGAAGTACATAATATCAAAAAAATAGATTAATTGATAGTGTTTAGAACTTTATCTAAAGCTTTTAAAACAAAGTCTATATCACTCTTTTTTGTATATTTACCTAAAGTAAAACGTAGTGAGGATGCTCCACAATTTTCTCCTAGGGAATCTACTACATAAGATCTAGTTTCATCTGAAATATTTTTACAAGCAGTCACAGAAGAACACTCAACCCCTAAAACACTTAATTTAATTACTGCAAATTCAGCATGCAATCCTGGAAAACAAAAATTAACATTATTAGGCAATCTATTTTCTTTTTCACCATTTAATTTTGCTTGTGGAAATTTTTCAATAATTCTTTCAATAAAATAATCTCTTAATTTAATAATTTTTTCTGAGTGTTCTTGAGATTTTTTTTGAGCTAATTTTAAAGCTTCTGAAAAACCAACAATAAGAGCTACGTTCTCTGTCCCTGGTCGCAAACCAAATTCATGATTACCACCAAACAAAATATTTTCAAGCGGAACATAACTTTTCCTAATTAAAGCCCCTGCCCCTTTTGGCCCATAAATTTTTGAAGCATCAAGAGTCATCAAATCAATACCAATAGAATTTATGTTTATATTTATGAAATTTGGGGCCTGACTTGCATCAGAATGTAGATAAGGGAAATCAAAATGAGCTTTTTGAATCTTATTTTTATATTTTTTTATTTCGGCGCTAATTCTTCTAACTGGCAAAAGTGTTCCGATTTCATTATTAGCAAGCATTACAGAAACCAAGACAACTCTCTCATCCAAAACTTTTTTAAATTCTTCTATATCAATCTGACCATTTGGTAAAGTTTTTAAATAGACAATTTCTACACCACATTCTCTTTCTAAAAATTTAACTGGTTCTATAACAGAAACATGCTCAATCTGAGTTGTAATTATTTTAGGTTTTATATTTGGATGTTTTTTTTGAAAAGCTCTAATTACACCAATAAGCGCAAGATTATTACTCTCTGTTCCGGAAGAAGTAAAAATAACTTCGTTTGTTTTAACTCCACAAACCCTAGCAACATCTTCTCTAGCTTGATCTAAAAATTTTTTAACTCTTAAAGAACTATCATAAAGTCCTTGTGCATTATAAAAATCAATACTAAAAAATTGACTCATCTTCTTGAGAACAGACTTATCAACTGGCGTAGTTGAAGCATAATCTAAATATACCCTTTTAGAAAACATATTATTGTTCTATAATACTACACATTATGAGTTTTCTAACAAGTATTACAAACACTGATATAATTTTTTATTTATTTATTACTTTCATAGCGTTAATTATTTTTCTTTTAATATGGATTATACGCCTGGAATTAAGAATGAAAAAATTGATGAGAGGAAAATCAGGACATACTCTAGAAAATTCATTTATTGATATGCAAAAAGATATTGATAATTTGGTTAAATTTAGAATAGATTTAGAAAAATATCTAAAAATTATCGAAAAAAGAATATCAAAAAGTATCCAAGGTGTTCATAATTTAAATTTTAACGCTTTTAAAGGTATGGATTCTGGTGGAAAAAGTTTTGCAACAGCATTTTTAAACGAAAATGGAGATGGGATTATTTTATCAAGCTTACACGCACGAGACAGAGTTAGCATCTTTGCTAAACAGGTAAAGAAATTTAAAGCAGAGATAGAATTATCCGAGGAAGAAAACATTGCGTTGACAAAAGCCAGAGAATACTGCAATCTATAAAAAACGGTTTAAATTCGCCTTTTTTAATTAATCTAACCCAATATTTATTATGAATAATCAAGAAAACAAAAACTTGGTCGTGAGACCGCCTGTCGTTGTAATAATGGGTCATATTGACCATGGTAAATCTACCCTACTTGATTATATCCGTAAAACAAACATTGTTGCCAAAGAAGCTGGTGGTATTACTCAGCATTTGGGTGCATACGAAGTAAATCATAAAAACGCAGATGGTTCTGAGCACAAAATTACTTTTCTAGACACTCCTGGTCATGAAGCTTTTGGAACTGTTCGTAGCCGAGGTTCTCAAGTAGCTGATATCGCAATTCTAATTATCTCTGCTGAAGACAGTGTTAAACCTCAAACTATCGAAGCCCTAAATTGTATAAAAGAAAATAAAGTACCTTTTATAGTTGCTATTAATAAAATAGATTCTCCTAGAGCCAATCCAGATATGGTTAAACAAAACCTAATGGAAAACGAGGTATATGTTGAAGGTTACGGAGGAGATGTTCCTGTTGTAGAAATTTCTGCAAAAACAGGACAAAATATTTGCGATTTACTTGATATGATTCTGCTTGTTGCTGAAGTTTCAGAATTAAAAGCAGATCCGACAATATTAGCAGAAGGTTTTATAATTGAATCCAGAAAAGATAAAGAGCGAGGAATTTCTGCAACTCTTCTAATTAAAAACGGAACTCTATCGCAAGGTCAATTTGTTGCATGTAAAAACGCCATGGCCCCTATTCGTGCAATAGTGGATCAAAATAATAAAATTATTAAAAGTGCCACTTTTTCTGCCCCTGTAACAATTAGCGGTTTTAGCGATATGCCAACAGTGGGTGCTGAATTTAAAATATTTACAGACAAAAATGAAATTACAGACTATTGTAATAAATGTAAATTAGAAATTGCTAATGATGCTGGTTTTGAACAAAACAATTTTGGTAAAACTGCTATTCCTTTAATTATAAAAGCTGATAACCAGGGTTCGGTTGATGCTATTGAACATGAGCTTAAGAAAATAAATCCTGAAAATGCTTATATAAAAATAATCAGTAAAGGAATTGGAAATATTAGTGAAACTGATATTAAAATGGCTAGTGGAAGTCAAAATGCCTTCGTAGTAGGTTTTGGTATTAAAGCCGACAAATCTGCAGAACTTATGGCTGAACGTCTAGTAATAGAAATTAAAACAGCTAAAATTATTTATGAATTAATCGATTGGCTAAAAGAAGCAATTGAAAAAAGACGTCCTAGAATTGAAACAGAAGAAATTATTGGTGAAGCAAAAATTCTAAAAGTCTTTAATGGTACAAAAAACAACCAAGTTGTTGGAGCACGAGTACTAAGTGGTTCTATTAAACTTGGTAATAAAGTTAAAATATTACGTCGTGAAGAAGAAATTGGAAAAGGTGTAATTAAAGAACTTCAACAACAAAAATCCAAAGCTACTGAAGTTAGTTCTGATACTGAATGTGGAATTTCAATAGAAGCAAAAGTCGAGATTGCTCCGGGTGACATTATTCAATCAATTCAACTTGTAACAAAATAGATATGTCTGATCATAGAAAAGAAAAAGTAGAAGAATTAATTAGTCATCTTGCTTCAGATTTTATTAATCGAGAGGCTAGCAACAAATCCCTTATTACTGTAACTAGGGTTTTTTTAAGTGAAGACTTTAAAAATTGTGATATATTTTTTACTGTATTTCCTGAAAACCAGAGCCTTGCAGCATTAGACTTTTTAAAACGTCAACGTAGTGATTTTAAATCATTTTTCAAAGAGAAAAGTAATATTGGTCAAATCCCCTTTTTTGATTTTGCCATTGACGAAGGAGAAAAAGCTAGACAAAGAGTTGAGGAAATTTCTCTAAATCTATAAAAATCTTTTAAATAAATTAATTTCCCTTAATTTATTTTTTTGTTAGAATAAGCCAACAACTAATCAAAAGGTTGTAATTAAAGGCACGGTGGCGAAATGGTAACGCTGCAGTTTGCAAAACTGCCATGCGCAGGTTCGATTCCTGTCCGTGCCTCAAATTCAAAAGCCCTTTAATTTAAAAAAATTTGTGATAAGATATTTTTTACTGCCCGGGTGGCGGAACTGGTATACGCGCACGACTTAAAATCGTGTCTCGTAAGGGATGCGGGTTCGATTCCCGCCCCGGGCACATTAACCGCCCATAGCTCAGTTGGTAGAGCAGCTCCCTCTTAAGGAGACGGTCCAAGGTTCAAATCCTTGTGGGCGGACTCGCAATGAAAATGGCGAGCCGCGAAAGCGGTATAACAAGTAAGCACCCTGCTTGTTTTCAAAATATTTTTTTTGAGGTATAGTGGTGCAATAATTAAATAATGCGCGGGTGGCGGAATGGTAGACGCGCTAGTCTTAGGAACTAGTAGAGCAATCTGTGGAGGTTCAAGTCCTCTCCCGCGCACATTTGAAAAAGTCCCTACTTGGGGCTTTTTTAGTTATATGGTCAAAAATAGCGTTATTTTAAGCCTTATTTTACTTGACAAAATGTTTATATATGATATAATATGATTATAAGATTGAGAATTGGCAGATGCCAATTTGAAATCAAGTTCTTTAACAAAAATCAAACAAGTCCCGAAGATAACGCGGGCATATTCAGATGGAAGAAGAAAATCAAACAGAAATTGGTCCTCGCTGGATCAAAGAAGTCGGTCCGATTGAAAGCTATACCTATGGCCTCCTGGTCGCATTTGTCGCTTTCCTTCTGATCTCAGCACTCGGAACGTTTGCCTCTGACGGAAATTTCATCGTTTCAACCATCTTAGGATTGGTTGTTGCACTTGGAATTTTTCTGTCTGGTCTCAAAAAAGTGGATGTTGCTCATAAAGCAGTCCCCACTCTCTTTGGAAAAAGAATGTATCTGAGCTACACAGAAGGTGTAGTTTGGGTCTTGCCTTTTCTGATGGGGCTGATCGACGAAAACGTTCAAGAAGTCAATACCATTATTGGTGATGACGAAAAACTAAAGGTCGTCTCAATCAATAAAGACCAGACTGATGCTGAAACAGCCGACAGAACCATCGAACTAAAAGTAAAAATCATGGTTCGTTGGGTTATTGAAAACGTCTATGATTTCCAAGATATTGATCGACAAACTGTCGAAAAAAATATTGCGGAATTCAGCAAAAGCGCCTTGCGTGAATATGCTGGACATACCGACGGCATCAAATTGATTTCTGCAAAGGATGATGCTCAATCAACAATTGAAACAGCATTCAAGCAAAAGATCAATGATGTGGCAGCAGATTGGGGTATTCGAATCCTCGATTTCACTCTTGCAAAAGTGGCTCCTGCAAATGAAACGTTCATTGCAGCCCTCGAAGCAAAAGCTCGTGAGATCGAAGAGGGTGACGGTTATCTAACCGAGGCTCAAAAGGCCATCAAACAGATGGAGTATCTGGCCACAGAGTTCAAACGAATGAAAGACGCAGGTCTTCCAATCGATGTTGCTCGCGAGGTAATCATGACGATGCAGGGCAAGTCCACGATGCAATTCATCAAAGGACTTGAAGGAAATACAAATGTGATGGCAAATGTCAGCACATCTGGACAAAAACCATAAAAATAAACTAAGTCGCCAGATAACGGCGCACCAAAAAAATGGCAAAAGCCAATAAAAAAACTCACGAGAAGTTAGCTTCCTTTGGAAGTCTGATCCTTGTGATCGCGTTAGTGAGCGGGGCTCTGTGGTTTGGATACTCGGCCTGGTCAAAAAACCAGCCGGCCAAGCCAAAGGTCAGTCCGCAACAGATCGCTGTGATGCAACAGCAAAAACAGAGGTCTGTCGCCGAACCCCGAAAAGAGGTCTTCACCCTCTATCCTGGCCAAGGTAAGGTCCTGATTACAAACTATGGACGGGTCGGTTGGAAGACAACCGGTCCCGCTCTGGTGCGCGAAAGGGATCAGGATTGGCACGGACAGTGGAAAGAGGACCTTCCCGGACGGGAAACTCGGTTCAGTGAGCAAGACGCTCACGCAATCGAGTTTTGGGTTCCAAGGAATTTTCCGGGACCCGTGACCATCAAAATCGAGATTATTCCTCCACGGGTCTAATCTCAACCCCCTCAACGTTTACACATTAGACATTAGTCGAAGTGAGCGTTGAGGGGTTTTTATTTTTCTTAATTTTGAAAATAAAAAATACCTTTTCGAGATCCCTTCGCAGGAGTTACTAAGTTTCAATTAAGTTAC
>CAYYEF010000010.1:14330-22914 GCA_964470825.1 uncultured Candidatus Saccharibacteria bacterium
AAAAATACCTTTTCGAGATCCCTTCGCAGGAGTTACTAAGTTTCAATTAAGTTACTTAATATGCAACGACGAGGACAGGATCGAGAAAAGATATTTTTTATTTTAACTTACCCAAAAATAGTATTTTTGAATAAAGTAATAATTCCATAAACCGAAACCATAATAAACAATCCAACCAATCCCCAGATTATGTGTCTAGTTCCCTGCTCTCGAGAATCAGAGCTACCAGCACCACGAATGTATTCTATTATTCCCCACAAAAAGACAACTAATGCTACTGCAAAAAGCAATCTGATTAAAGGATTAATAATTACATCTGCTAATCTTAAAATGAATTGATCTACTGTCATTTTTTAGTTTATTTAATTATCAATACCTGGAAGACCTGGCGCTGCAGGAAGTTGAGAATCTAGTGATAAGGTGTCACGTAAAATACCCACCAAACCCCAAACAGAAACCATCACAAACAAAGCAATGATTCCATATAGCATTACACCTCTGGCTTCTTTTTGTGCATCTTCATCTTTAGCAACAACATATTTCAAAACACCCCACAAAAACGCAAGAACTGCTAGACCAATAACAATCGGAATTAATTTGGAAATTAATGTTTCAAACATTCCTATAAACCTGAAAATTGAACTGCCACTATCATTAGCAGCAAGAACAAGTGCTGGTGTTAGAAACAGAGATGTTGAAAGACTTAATTTTAATAATCTATGCATAAATGATTAAAAACTTATTTATAATTTGGTCAATAAATTGACTTAATAAAATTATAACACGATTTTATAAGAAATAATTTTTTATTTAAAAAATTGTGGAAAATTATCGAATTTGAGGAACTCCAACACCTTCTCCAATAAAACCAGCAAGCATTGCTACCAATCCCCAAACAGCAACCATTACAAAAAGACCGAAAATTCCATAGATTATATATTGAACACTCTCCTTTCTCTTACTCTCGTCTCCTGAATTTGTGATATAGCCAACTAACCCATAAAAAAATATAAGTACAGCTATCGCTATAATTAATAAAATTAAATTACCTAAAAATATTATTATATTATTTATTATATCGGAAAATGTCATTTTTTTATGATTAAACTTTCACTTTGAATTTGTTTATCTGGTAAAGTTACTTCCCCATTTATTCCAACTCCAAAAAAATTAGCAAAGACCCCTACTAAACCCCAAATAGAAACCATCACAAATAAAATAATAATACCATTTGTGATTACAGCAATTGACTCTTTACGAGTAGCATCATCTCGCGACATTCCATATTTTATAACTCCCCATAAAAATACGAGTAAGCCAAGTCCTATAATAATTGGAATTACTCTATCTTGAATAAGTCTAGCAATATTTATAATTACAGTATTTAGGTTTGCTCCTTGTGCAAAAACTAAAAAAGGAGAAAATATTGCTATAGTATATATTGATAATTTTAAAATTAATTTCATAATATAATTATCTATTATTACAACTAACATCTGCACCAAGATCTCGGGCAGTATTACAAATGACACCCGATAGTGTTGAAGCACCTAAAAGAACTAGTGATCCTATTACTGTCCAAAGAAAAGTCATTTTTGCTTTTGATATCTTATTTTCATTACCTTGAGCGGTCACAAAAAGAAAACCTGCATAAATTATAAAAAATACAACAACTACCGCTCCTATTTTGACAATAAAATCAATTATTGCATTAATTAATCCGTATATATCAGTCTGTTTTATTGGATTAATTTTGTCACCACTAAAATCTACAGCCAAAGATTTATCTGCAGAAACTGAAAATGGAGAAACTAACAGAGAAGCTATCGCCAAATAATAGTATTTTTTTAGTGTCAATAAAATTTTCATATTTTTATATTTTCAAGCCTAACTGCTTTGTAATTAATTGTACTATTAAAAATGCACCTAGCGCAAATAAAAAGCCCCAAAGTACTTTAATAAATAATTCATGTGCTTGTTTTATTTTACCCTCATCACCTCCTGAGGTTAAATAAAGCCAGCCAGCATAAGCAAAAACTATCGCAGAAAAAGCAATTGCGAGTTTAACAGTGAAGTTAACAACATTCGTAATAAGGTCCATGAAATCCTTAAAATTACACGTTGTTCCTTCGCAATCGGGTACAATCCCTTTAGCATTAATAATTAATGGAGAGAGTAGAATTAAAAGTGCGAGTGTATGTATTATTATTTTTTTAAATCTCATTTTCATAATATTTTAAAACTATTTAATCAAATTAAACATTCTCTGACCAGCTCTATCAACTGATTCTGTCAAACGTGATCTGCTTGAAGTGAAAGATTCAATCATTTCTGAAATTATTTTTGATGTTTCAACAGGGTCAGGATCTAAAAATACATTACTAATTAAGGCTGATTTATTGAAGATATCAGTCACAGAATCTTCCTGTGGAAGAGAAAGCAGATCCCGACGAACCGGAGGCAAATCAGAGGTTCTTGCAAGTATTTCTTGTGCATCCTTACCAGTTAAAACTTTTATTGCGTAGTATGCATTAGCAATATTTTTTGCATTCTTTGAAATAGTTAAAAATTGAAAATTAGCAATTGTTTTTTTAGTTTCTGAAGATTTAGATTGAGGAATAACTGCAACATCAAAATTTAGATTAGGATTTTTTTGTAAAATATTTTTATATTCACTCGCAAAACCAAAATAAAAAGCCAAATCATTTGCAAGAAACATTTCATCAGAATTTGGAAGAGATCGGTTCCAAGTATAAACATCCTTTGTTGAATTAGAGAATTGTGCGAAAAATGTAAGCGCAGCATCTGCAGGTCTTACAGTAAATCCAAATCTGTCAGCAAAAGTTACCTTATATTTTTCTTGACCGCTATCATCAACAGCTAAATAAACGATCGGATTACCTGCTTGAATTAAGAGATTTAGGAAAATACTTTTTGCATTTTTAATATTAGAATACTCACCTAAAGAAACTGCAGCATCTTGGATTGTAAGAGAAGAGTCCCGAACAACTAATTTTGGAACAATATCAATAAAATTATCCCAATATTCAGGTGGATTACCTAATCCAGCACTATTTAATTTACTTCTATTCCAGAATAAAACCAAAGGATCTACCATGAAAGGTAATCCCCAACTTCCATCTTTTGTTAATAATATTTCTGAACCTTCTATAAAATTATTCTTGAAATCTCTTTGAGAATAATTAACATATGGAATTTTTAATAATTTATTTTGTTGTTTTAATAAAATATTATCTGGTAATAAAAATAGATCTGGAGCATTACCCGAAGCTAAGGCCTCAACCATTTCTGCTTCAAAAGTTTCTTGATTTTTTTTAGTATATACAATATTAATAGTACCTTTCTGTTTATCATTAAGTTCATTTTGAATTTGGTTAATTATATTTGCATCTACAACTCCCCACATAGAAACAGAGGCTATTGAGGCCTTATCTTTATTACTTTTAAAAGCAAACATTCCAACTGCAACCAAAATAATAATTATCAAAACAACGAACATGATTAATTGAAATGGTGAAAGTTTATTATTCATAATTATTTTTTCTTAAAGACAAACCCATAATGATGGTCTCCTGCATTAATTTCCTTTTCAAAAACAAAGCTGGTATGTTCACACATAACCCGTGCAGCATCTGGCTTTACTACATCAGAAGCTTTTGGGCCAAGTCCACCATAAGAGTCAGTCCAATCAATTAAAAGAAGTTTGCCTTTTGGTCTCAAAATCCTATAAGCCTCTTTTATCATGTTATCTTTTTTCTCCATCTGAAAAAGAGTGTTTGTGATAATAACTCTGTCGACAGAATTATCATTTAAAGTTGTACCATTAATTTCATCAAGATCTGACCAAATAACCTCTATATTATGAAGATTTTTTTCTATAGCATCTTTCTTTAATTTATTTAAAAGATCTTTTTGTATATCAAAAGCATAAACTTTTCCAGAAGGACCAACTAATTCTGATAAAATAAAAGCGTAAAAACCAGTACCGGCTCCCATGTCAGCAACCTTCATACCAGGATCAATGTGGAACTGAGAAATATTTTTTTCTGGTTCTAAAAACATTTAAATTTATTATACCAAAGTTTTTAAATAATATAGAAAAGAAACTCACAGACTAAAAAAGTCGGTTTTAATCCGACTTTTTTGTCTTAGAAACAAATCATTGTTGCTATCTTGTCTCCTTCGCGTAATTTCATTACTCTTACACCTTGTGTTTGACGACCCAAGATTGGAATCTCGTCGACATCAATTCTAATAACTTGACCCTTTTGAGACATTGCCACCACTTCATCTGTTTCGTCTGTCACAATAGCCGCAGACATAATTCTTCCAATTTTATCGGTGACTTTAGCTGTTTTAATGCCAGAACCTCCTCTATTTTGAATCTTGTATTCATCAAGCGGAGTTTGTTTTCCGTAACCATTCTCAGAAAACACAAGAAGATTATTATTTTCAAATTCTTTTGAAACTGTTAGTGCTGCAATTACAGAATCTTTTTTACCAAGTTTTATAGCCCTAACTCCGGCAGCATTTCTACCCATCTCTCGAATGTCTTTTTCTTTGAAGCGAATTGATTGACCTTCTGTAGTTACAACAACAGTATCGTCATCTGTTTTTACAAAAGAAGCAGAAATCAAATTATCATTATCATGAAGTTTAATGGCAATAATTCCACTTCTACGTACATCATGGAAACTTGCCGCGTCGACTTTTTTGGCGACACCCTCAGCAGTAACCATCATGATAGATAAGTCATTTTTCTTTGACTCTTTCGGCATAGCAAGAACAGAGGTAATAGTTTCTTCTGGACTTAAAGAAATAAAGTTCATAATAGATTTTCCACGGGTAGCTCGCTTTCCTTCTGGAATTTCATACATTTTTATTTTGTAAGCCTTACCCTTATCAGTAAAGAAAAGTAAGTCACTATGAGTAGTTGTGTGTAGGAATATCTGAACAAAGTCCTCGTCTTTAGTATTTAAATCAACAACTCCGACACCACCTCTTTTCTGTTGTTTATATTCATCTGGATTTGTTCTCTTGATATAGCCACCCTTTGTTAAAACCAAAACACTGTCATCGTCTGGAACCAGGTCTTCTACGGAAATATTTTTTACTCCGTGTTTAATAATTTTTGTTCGACGCTCATCAGCATATTTTTCTCGAATATCTGTTAATTCTTTTTTAATAAGAGCTAACATTTTGGCACGACTTGCAAGTAGAGCTTGCAATTCTTTAATTAAAGCTTGAACTTCTTTCAATTCATCTTCTATTTTCTTTCTTTCAAGACCAGCCAATTTTTGCAATTTCATTTCCAAAATAGCAGTAGCTTGACGATCACTGAATTTAAATTGCTTCATCAAATTAGCATGAGCAGTTGGTGTATCCTTTGATGCTTTGATGGTTTTAATAATTTCATCAATATGATCAAGGGCTTTTTTTAAACCAAGCAAGATATGTTCTCTATCTAGTGCCTTGTTTAATTCAAATTGAGTTCTTCGGGTAATAACAACTTCTCGGTGTTTCAAAAATTCCTCCAGAATATTTTTTAAAGAAAGAGTTTGCGGAATACCATCAACGAGAGCGACCATGTTAAAGTGAAAAGCTTCTTCTAGTTGAGTGTGTTTGTAAATATAATTTAAAACTGTTTGAGGATGAGCAGATGGTTTTACATCAATCACAACCCGGATCTCGTCTGTTGATTCATCTCGAATTCCTTTTATGCCCTCTAATTTTTTCTCATGGTGTAATTCTGCAATTTTAGCAATTAAATCAGACTTATTAACACGGTAAGGAATTGAAGTAATAATAATTTGATTAGCTCCAGATTTTTCTTCTACAATTTCAGCTTCTCCGCGACAAATAACACCTCCACGTCCATTAGCATAAGCATGATTTATGTCTGTTTGATTAAAAGCAAGACCGCCTGTAGGAAAATCAGGACCTTTTACGAATTGAGTTAAGTCTTCAGTTGTTGCTTTTGGATTATCCACCAAATGAACACAGGCATCTATCAATTCCCCAAGGTTGTGTGGAGGAACATTTGAAGCCATACCAACAGCAATACCCAAAGTTCCATTCAATAATAAGTTTGGAACAGTTGCAGGAAGAACAGTTGGTTCTTTTTTTGTACCATCAAAGTTTGCTCTGAAATCAACAGTGTCTTTGTCTAGATCGTACAGAAGTTCCTCTGCTAATTTACTCATTTTTGCCTCGGTATAACGATAAGCAGCTGGTGGATCACCATCAATAGAACCGAAGTTACCTTGTCCAAGAACAAGTGGGTAACGCATAGTAAAAGTTTGTGCCATCTTAACCATAGCATCATAAACAGAAGCGTCTCCATGAGGGTGGTAACTACCGAGCACATCTCCCACTACAGTCGCTGATTTTTTAAAACGAGCAGATGCAGTCAATCCAGTTCTTTGCATTGAATACAAAATTCTACGGTGCACAGGTTTCAAACCATCACGAACATCAGAAAGAGCACGATCCGTAATAACAGACATAGCATAATCAATATAAGATTTACGCATTTCATCTGAAATCGGAGCAGGAATTACTGAGATTCTTTCAGTTATTGGAGTTTCATTTTTATTATTTTCCTCTTTGTTTTTAGCCATTTTCTATCTATTTAGACAATAATATTAACATATTTATTTAGCTTGGTATACCTTATCAGAAGAATCTATGACCTTCTTAACTTCATCAACTAATAAACCAAATGGATTTGCTTCATTTCTTGTTTTGATTTCTGAATTATTATTAATTCCAAAAACAGAAAGAAAATTTAAAAGCCAAATTCCAAAAATAAATAAAGTTATCATTGTTGCCATCCAAAATGCAAAAATTCTTTTTTCAGAATCACTTTTGGTCTGCATTTTTTCAATAAATTTTTTCATGTTTCTTTTTAACAATTAAAATTTTATGATTCAATAACAATAATTTCACCTTCTTTTCCTTCTAGATCTTTTTTCTTTAAAGTGAGTTTATCTACTGGCTTAATAGATTCTTGCCCCCCTTCTTTCAAAAATTCTTTTAGAGCATTTTTGTCTCCAACCTCACCATAATGAATTGGTATTATTATGCTCGGCTCTCTTTTTACTGCCATTTTATAAGCCTCAGAGGCATCCAAAACCCCTTCTCCGCCAATCGGTACAAATAAAATATCTGCTTGACCTAATTCTTCTTTAATTTCTGGTTCTATTTCTGATTGATCAAGGGCACCAAGATAAGCTACGTTAATTCCATCAACAGTTAAAGTATAAATTGTATTTATTATTTCTTTACCGCCGTATGTGGTAGAAGTTCTAAAACCACGAATAAAAAGGTCATTTACTTCATATTCTCCCGGCCCCTTGATAACAAAAGCTTCTTTATCATTTCTCGAAGCTGTCTCCGCCCCATTTAAATCTGGATGATTGGCTGAAATCAAAACTACATTAGCCCCGAAACTTGTTCCAGAGAATTTTGATTTTTTAGAAGGTGGATTAAAAGCAATAATAGTATCTCCATGCTGAATTTTTACGAACTCAACTCCGTGGTATGTGATTATCATATTGGCGTATTATACCAAATATTTTAAGTTTGAAAAATAAAAAAACACGCTTTCGAGTTTTATTATATTGGTCAAATAAAAAATACCTTTTCTTAATCCTGTCCTCGCTTCGCTGCGGGGGATCTCGAAAAGGTATTTTTTATTTACTTATTCTGAAACTTTTGTAGAAAGAGTCATTTTTTGATCTTTTGCATCAAACAATGAGATTTTGAAATCATAAACTCGTCCCAAACTTAGAGTTTCTCGTAGTTTTTCTGGACTTTCAAATTCAGAAATATGAATTAAACCAGCTACACCTTCTTCAATAGAAGCAAGAGCACCGTGTTTGTTGTATTTAATAACAACACCTTTAACAATGTCTCCTTTCTTATATTTCTTACCAGCTTCTACCCATGGATTTTCTTTCAAAGCCTTGATTGATAGAGAGATTTTTCCATCTTTTACTTCGATAACTTTGACTTTGACTTTGTCTCCAACTGAATAGAATTGTTTTGGATCTTCAACAAGAGACCAATCAATTTCAGAAATGTGAACCAATCCTTCCATTGAATCATCTACCTTAACAAAGACACCAAATTCAACTACACCGGTTACTTCGCCATCAAATACATCTCCAACCTCATATTTCTTGGAAACTTGAGTATTAGTTTTTGTATTTTCAACTTGAACATTTCCCTTTTCTGAGAAAATAAGTTTTCCATCTTCAGGAGTTGCGCCAATAATAGTTACAACAATTTTTTGACCGATAAGTTTTTTCAATTCTTCAAGAATTCTCATCTTGTCACCATCAGCAACACGTGGGTAGTGTTCTGCGCTTAATTGTGATGCGGGAAGAAAACCTTGTAGACCTTGCCATGAAAGCAATAATCCTCCTTTGTTTGCTTCTTGAACAGAAACTTCAATTGGAGTTTTACTTTTAATAGCTTCTTCAACTTCGCTCCATACTAGAGCTTGTTTAGCTTCTTTTAGAGAAAGTTCAATGTAACCATCTTCATTTTTGATATCTAC
>CAYYEF010000011.1:0-17372 GCA_964470825.1 uncultured Candidatus Saccharibacteria bacterium
GAACAACTTCATTAAAACGCAGAAAGAATGTCTTACAAATGACAAAAGGCTATCGATTTGGTCGAAGCACCAAAGAACGACAAGCCCGTGAAGCAATCGCACACGCAGGAGCTCATGCATTTAGAGACAGACGAGATAAGAAAAACAATTTTCGAAGACTTTGGACAATTAAAATCAACGCCGCTTTGGCAGAATATGAAATTTCATACAGTAAATTTATTAAAATGCTAGCAGATAAAAATATCGCTCTCGATAGAAAAATCCTAGCGGAACTAGCAGAAAATCATCCTGTAGTATTCAAGAAAATAGTAGAAGCAGTTAAATAGAAAGAAAAAACCGCCATAAGGCGGTTTTTTATATCTCAAAACACTGCCCTACTTCTGGATGAATAGCATCTACATCCAGATTATCTCTCAATTTTTGTGCTAAATATAAAGAAGATTTTGACTCACCCATGACCACAAAAACTTTTTTGACTCGCTGGGCAGTACTTTCAACAAATTCAACCAAGTGATCAGAATCCATGTGAGAAGAATACCCGTTAACTGTTAAAATTTCAGCTGATACTGGAATCTTTTTTCCATCAATCATAATATGTTTTTCACCTTGTTGAATCATTCTTCCAAGAGAACCTGCGGCTTGATAACCAATAAATAAAATAGCATTTTTAGGATCTGGTAAATAATGTTTCTCATGATCCAGAATTCTTCCCCCAACAGACATTCCTGAGCTGGCAATAATTATTTTAGGGCCATTTGTTTTATGGATAGACTGAGAATCAAACTTGTCCATAGTCTTTATTAATTTTGGAAAATCAAAGATCTCATCACCTTTTAGAATTCTTTCTTGAACTTTTTCATTAAAATTCTTAAATTGTTTTGCGTAGACTTCTGTTAATTTTATACCGAGCGGTGAATCAAAAAACACTGGAACAGATTTAATAATATTACCCTCTATTAAATCATTCATCTCATGAAGCAAGACTTGTGTTTTCTCAAGAGAAAAAACAGGTATTATTAATGTTCCCTTTCTTTCAATAATTTTATTTATAAGCTCTGCTAATTTTTCTTTTCTTTCTATCTTACCCTCATGATTTCTGTCACCATAAACACTCTCCATAACAAGATAATCTGCATCATCTATTTTTTCTACATTTCTAATTAAAGGTGTTGGTGAATTTCCCAAATCTCCAGTAAAGACATAGTTTTTCTTTATTTTTTTATCTTTTATATATACGATTCCAGAACCCAGAATATGTCCAGCATCCTTAAACATTAAATCAAATCTTTCATTTATTGATATAGTCTCGTGATAATCAACTGATTGCCACATCGATAAAGCCTTTTCAACATCCTCTTTTTCATATAAAGGTTTGATATCTTTTTTCTTGGCAGTATCATTAATAACGTTTAAAGCATCTTCAAACATAAGAGGTACGATTTCCTCTGTCGGTTTAGTAGAAATAATTCGACCATTAAACCCATCCTTAATAAGCTTAGGGATACGTCCTATATGATCGATGTGTGCGTGTGTCACTATTAAAACACTTATATCGTGTGGGTTATAGGCGAAATCATCATAATTAGGATCATGTTCACTTCTTATAAAACCTTGGGCGAGACCGCAATCAACCATAATTCTGAAATCACCATCTTGTAAAACAAAATTTGCCCCTGTTACAGAATCAACTCCACCATAAAAACAAATCTTTAATCGTTCTTCTGACATATCTTATCTTTGCTATATAAATAAGCAGCAATCGCACCTAAAGTATCCATAATTAAATCAAGTGTGGTATCAAAACGATCTTCAAAAATATCTGCAAAACCCATATATAATTCCCACAATTCCCAACTTAAACCTATAATTAAAGTCATGCCAATAGCTGCAGAAAAAATTATGATTGGTTTTTTAATAGAAAAATTAAAAAATTTAGAGTCATAAATAAAGAACAAAGTGATAAGTGAAATTAATGCCCCTCCAAGAAAGTGCATCATTATATCAAACCAAACTATAGACCAATACAGAGATAAAGAGAGAGCCATTTTGTGCAAAACCGCAACTGAAATTCCTATAAAAAAGATTTCTGCCAACAATACTCTTTTCACAGATAAATTATATCATATAAGAATATTGATTCTAGCTATTTAAAATATATTTTTAGAAAATAAAAAACCGCCTTTTGAGGCAGTTTCTTAGTGGGGTCATGAATGAAACCCTAGCTATAAGCAAGTGGGTATTCTCAGCATTAATGCCACGGCATCAAGCGATTTTGAACGACCCTAAGGTTTCATAATCTAGAAAAACATTCGATGACCCTACTTAATTATATTCCTGTTGATATGTTTTGTCTAATTCAAATTTAAGCCTTAAATACTATTCTAAATAACCGTCCAGATTAACATCATATAGTATTTGCTCTTGAATCAATCTGTAATTAATAATTTTTTCTGGTGAAAACCAATGTGTAATTTCTTGCTCTGCTTCTTCGTTAGAACCAGAGGCATGAATAAGGTTTCTGACAGAACGAGAGTTAACATCACTCATCTGGTAAGAGTCTAAAACAAAATCACCTCTAATTGTTCCGACGTCAGATGAAAGTGGTTCTGTTCCACCGACAATTTTTCTAACAATCGGTACAGCATGGGCACCCTGCCAAACCATAGCAACAATAGGACCGGAAGTCATATATTTAACTAAATTATTTAAAACCTTATCTCCTGCTTCTTCAGGATCTGAAAAAGGACATTCTACACCTTTATTTTTATAAGCATCTATACTCTTTTGACCCGCCTTTCTTCTCCAGTCCGGATCTACCAAATAATGAGTTCTGATTTTTTCTTCGGTTGGAACGTTCATATCAATTGCCACTAATTTTAAACCAACTCTTTCAAGTCTTTTTATAACCTCACCTATCATACTGCGTTGAATACCATCCGGCTTTATGATAACTAAGGTCTTTTCTTTGCTTAAACTCATATAATTTTATTATTCTTATAAAATCTTTACAGCAAGCTGCCAAGATCACTATAACCCAATTTATCAATATTAGGTTTAGTATATTTTTTCATTATTTCTTCTTCTACCAGCTCTCTAGGATGACCATATTTCAAATATGATAGTTCTTTTAATGATTCTAGCTTGCTTCTATCTACAATTTCAGGTGCTAAGGTTTTTATATTGAAAGGCTTAATAGGTACACCTTTCGATAGAATTTTAACGTAGCAATTAAAATTATCAATATTCATTATATCTTTTGCGTTAAACACTGGAGAAAATTGATTCTCTAAAAACTTAGCATCTTCCGAACCAACCCTAAAGACAGCCATCGATCCCACATTTCCAAAAACAGAATTTTTGATATTTTCATCTAACTGAGCAATAAATTGATGTGCGATATTTAAAGATAATTTATATTTTCTAGCCTCTGACAAAATAGTAGCAATAGAATTTGTGGTAATATTTTGAAACTCATCAATATACAAATAAAATGGTGGTATATTTTTATTATCGAGAGAATCAACACGGGAAAGCGCAGCCATCAAAATTTTTCCAACAATAATCAAACCTATTAAACTTGAATTTATTTCTCCTAGACGACCCTTTGAAAGATTTACTAATAAAATTTTCCTGTCATCCATTATTTGTCTAAAATTAAAACTGGATTTTTGTTGAGCGATGACTGGCCTCATAATTTCATTAGCTAAAAACACATCAAACTTTGAAACGATATAAGGCACAATATTTGCAAGAGAAGCTTCTCCCCCAGCCTTTTCTGCTATATCCCTCCAAAATTGAACTACCACCGGATTTTTACATCTAGATAATTTTAAATCTCTAAATGCCTTATCAGACATTACTCGAGAAACTTCTAGTAAAGTACTTCCACTCTCTGGATCTTCTATTACTAACATTGTGGCATTTCTAAAATACTGTTCAAACATTGGCCCCATTGATTCTGGATTACCTCCATATAATTTTTGGAAGATACTAAACAACTCATTAACCACAAAAGTCTTTTGTTCTGGAAAACGAGCGTCGTACTCGAGCATATTTAAAGCCATTGGTCTTTCGGTATAAGCTGGATCAAAATAAATAACGTCCTCATATCTCTCTGGCGGAATATTAGCCAAGACATCCTGAATATCAGAACCGTGAGGATCAATCATACAGACACCTTCACCGTTTTTAATGTCTTGAATAATCATATTTTTTAAAATATTTGTTTTACCAGTACCAGTTTGTCCAATAGTATAAAAATGCCTTAACCTATCTTCTGGTGAAAAAAATATTTTAGTATCTAAATTACGATGATTATTAATTCCAAGTAAAATACCTTCAGTCGAAATTTCAAGTGGTGCTGGAGCAGTTGAGGATTTCAAGGTTTTTAATTGAGGAGAAAGATCTTTTTGTTCAGATGGTAAATGAAAAACAGTTGCACATTCTTTTAAATTCATTGGAACGTCATAGTAATCATCGAATTGTCTATATGAAAATTGTTTAAATAATTGTCCAGCTTGAGACTTTTCAAAAATAGAGAATTTGAATTTATTGCCAGAAGTATTTTCAAATTGATTAAAGGCTGATTGAATTTCATGCAAAATATCTTTTGCCCGAGTTTCATTTTTTGCAGAAGTTATAATTCTAATATTTGCAGAGACCACTTGGCTTTCAACCTTTTTCTTTACTGCTTCTAAGTCATTAGTTTTTATTTTTGGACTTGAATCTTTTTCTTTTTTATCTAATCCTAAAGCTCCTATTTTTTGAATAGTTTTAGAAAAATTATTAATCATTCGGCTACTAATAGTATTCCTAATAAACATCTCATCACTAGCATTTTCTCCTTTCTCTAATTTTAATATAGCTTTTTGATAATTCTTTATATAAAAACTACCAACTGGTTTAAAAATAAACTGAATAGCTGCGGCCTCATCCTTAACATGAAGCTTAGAAAAAACATTTAATATAATTTTCACAGGATCACTACTAAAATTTTCATAGGTTTTAATCGGCTTAGCTGGAGCAGAGTCAAATTTAGCATATGCACCAATTGAGTAACCGCCCTCATTAAATACATTGAAATCATCCTTCTGTTCATAAATTTTAGCTTCTGTAAAAACAGACAGTAGTTGTTTCTCAAATAAATCTTTATATTTATTAGCAACAGAGATATAAAATATAAATTGTCTACTACCAATAGAATTTGCCACTTCAATAGTTAAATATTCATCATTTAAAGAAAGCATTCCCGCATAAAATTGCTCCATTAAAGCAAACAAACCTTGAATATCCTTATCTCCTTCTCCGCCATAATCTGGTAATGTTACTTCAAATAATGTTCTACCCAGACTTTTTGATAAAGGATTTTTTTCATCTAGACCTTTTATAAAATATCCTGATTTTATATATTGAACTAAAAACCTATGTAAATCATCCTGAAGATGAGGATCGTTCATCTTTTCTACAATTGCCAAAGTATTCAAAATACCTTTTGTTTCAATCATTGAAACAAATTCTGACATTTTATAGTCATGTGTTTCTGGAGAAAGTTCCAAAATAATTTCCTCTTGAATTTTTTCAGGTACCAAGTGACCCTTATTCAATCTTTGAATTGGATCATTTTTTTTATATTGTTCAATTGTTTGAGAAATAACTTTTTCAGTATCTGGTTTATATTTTGAACTTTCTAAAATCTGCCTCTCTTTTTCAAGAATTATTTTACGTAAATAAGAAAGTTCTTCTTCAGGAGAATTAAATTTTTCTGAATTAGCAAAATTAATTTTTTCCATTTACTAATATTATAACAGAAAAAATTTAAAGATAATCTTTCTTTTATTCAAGACCTTCTTCACTAAAACCATTTCTTATAAATTTTTCAATCGGGTCACCTTCTAAATCTAACCAAGTAACTTCTGGTGTAATATTTTTACCAATTAAAATATTGTATAGCGCAAATTTATTTAAATCTTTTTCAGATATAATATTATCACCATATACCAATTCCCCATTCAAAGCCTTTATTCTTAATTTTTCTTCAAAAGCATGTATTCTATCCATAAAAGGAAAAACTTCCTTATCAGATAATTGCTCAGTGAATTTTAATTTTAAATCGTGTAGATTAAAAATCTTCGATAAAGATTCTTGCGTTAAAAAAGGTAAATCTATTTCCTCTATATCAGCATCCAAACTTTCACCTCTTTCTAACTCAGATATTTTATCTACCTTTTTTAAATTATCTGATTGTAGATCTAAACGTTCCATTAAAAAATTATATCATTATTCTTTAGTCAAAACCAAAGGACCATTTTTTGTAATTGCAATAGTATGTTCAAACTGAGCAGATAAAGATCCGTCTTTTGTTAAATAAGTATATCCATCCTTGGCAACCTTAATCTTTGATGAGCCAGTAGAAAACATTGGTTCAATAGCAATAACCATACCTTCAACCAAAACCTCTCCTGTACCACTATGTCCTGAATTTGGAACATATGGATCTTCATGTAAGGAATACCCAACTCCATGACCTGTCAAACCTTCAATAACAGTTAAATCTGCTGCATTTGCAACTTTCTCAATAGCATTACTAATATCTCCCACCTTATTACCTATAACCGCCTGTTTTATACCGGCTTGAAGAGCCTCTTTGGTTCTAGATAATAAATTTTTAGCCTCTTTTGATATCTCACCAACAGGAACAGTGATGGCATGGTCAGTAATTAGACCGTCATATAATAATCCGGCATCAATACCTACTATATCCCCTTCTTTTAAAATTTTAGGTTCTTCATTTGGAATACCATGAACAATTTCATCATTAATAGAAATACAAATATCTGCTGGAAAAGGTCTTTTTGCACCATAAGGAGTATATCCAAAAAATGGAGATCTTCCTCCTTCTTCAATAATCAAATTATGAGCGAAATCATTAAGAAAATCAGTACTTATACCGGGCTTAACTTGTTCGGATGTCAAACGCAAAATTTTAGCAAGTTTTTGACCTCCTTTCTGTAATTTTTCTATTTCTTTTTGAGATTTTGGTTTAATCATAATCCTAATAAATTTAATATATCTTGATGAACTTTTTCAATATTTTGTTCTCCATTTATTTCATAAAAACGATGTTTTTTATGAGCTCTATAGAAATCAAGTACCGGCACAACATCAGTTTCAAACCAATCCAATCGAGCAACAACATCTTCTATTTTTTTATCATCATTCCTTCCTCTTTTTTGCATTTTTTCAATAGCCCATTCTCTACTAACATTTAAATAAATAATATTTACTTCTGTTCTATTAATAAATTCAAAAACTGATTCCAGAATTTTTGCTTCAATTAATCTGCGAGGTGTACCGTCAATTAATAAATGTTCATTTTGATTAAAACCATCCACCATTTTATCTGTCCAAGCCCAAATAGATAAAAATTCTGGTTGAAGACCGCCCCTGTCAGCAATTTCTTTTGCTAAATGACTAATATGCTTTTCTTCATTTATCAGACTTCTAAAACGATCTCCTGCCTCTAAATGAAAAATTTTTCTTGTATCATTTGATTTTAGGAAATTTCTAAGTTGTTCAACTTGAGTACCCTTTCCACAACCAGATCGTCCAATAAAAACAATTGTTTGAAGATTCATGAAAACATTGTATCATATCCCCAATTTAACTTAACAAGAAATTATATCTTAATCTTTTTAGTACTCTCGCATTGAGATCTGAGAATCTGTCTTCTTAATTAAATCAATAATTACAGAGACTGCGATCAAAAGAGATGTTCCTCCAATAGTTAAAGTTGTAATACCTGTGATTCCTTGAATTATTATAGGTAAAACAGCAATAATACCCAAGAATAATGCCCCAACTAAAGTCAGTCTGGTAACAATATGCCCAATATGTTTTGATGTTGATTCTCCAGGTCTTATACCAGGAATAAAAGCTCCTGATTTTTGAAGATTTTCTGACATTGTATCAGGCTCAAAAGTAATTCCAGTGTAAAAGAATGTAAACAAGAAAACAAGAACGAAATATGCTATACCGTGGAAAACTTGATTAGTCACAATAACATTAATATTATTTACAATCTCTCTAAGAGTAGGTTGATCTAATGTAGACAGAATATTTAAAACCAATTGAGGTAAAAGCAAAATAGATAAAGCAAAAATAATTGGTATTACACCTGCTTGATTAAGTCTAATTGGAATATAAGTTGAAACCCCTCCACTTGTCTGGTTATTGCCGCGCACTTGTTTTGCATAAGTTACAGGAATTGGTCTCTCAGCTTCAGTAATATAAACCACACCGGCAACAATTACCAAACCTACAAATATAAATCCTAAGTAACTAGGAATCATGGCAGGTTCAAAAGTAAAGATTAAATTACCAACAGAACTTGGAAGACTCGCAACAATACCGGCAAAAATAATTAGAGATACGCCGTTTCCAATACCAAACTCTGAAATAAGTTCTCCCAACCACATTAATAAGACTGACCCTGCAATAATAGTCACAACGTTAACCACCATGTTAAATGGTGACAATATTGAAATTACACCTTGTTGTTGTAAGAAAAGCAAAAATCCTACACCTTGAATAGCTGCAATAGGTATAGTAAGAAGTCTTGAGTATTGACTAAATTTACGACGTCCAGCCTCTCCTTCTTCGTGATATAACTGTTTAAGTTTTGAAGAAACCATAGTCATAACTTGCATAATGATTGAAGCGGTAATATATGGACCAACTCCAAGCATAATTATTGATAGACCAGATAATCCTCCTCCAGACAAAATATTTAATAGCCCAAAAAATTGATTTGAATTAAAGAATTGTTGCAAGCTAGCAGTATCAACTCCAGGAATTGGAATAGCAGCCATTAATCTAAATACAACAAAAGCACCTAAGATAAATAAAATCTTTTTTGAAAGTGAGGTATCTTTAACTATTAGTCTCAACTTTTCAAAGAATGTCTTAATCATATAATTATATTATTTCGCCCCCTGCTTTTTCGATAGCACTTTTAACTGATGCAGAAACTAGACAGTTTTTTACTATAACTTTTTTAGAAATTTCTCCTTTTGCCAAGATTTTTACTGGAGGAAATTTACCACCCACTTTTTTAATTAGACCCTTATCAAATAGAGATTGAGGAGTTACTCTTTCGCCAGCTTCGAAATTATTTTGAATAGAAACTAATGTAACAGAAGCGTTTTCCAAAGCAAAAGCCTTATTAAGGTTTTTACCTCTTCCTCTTAATTTAGGAATCTTCTTGATCATGTCTCTAATTTCAGGATACATTCTGTGACCTGATCGAGCCTTTTGACCTTTTGTTCCTCTGCCAGAAGTTTTACCTCTCTTACCTCCTCTTCCAACTTTTACTGGTTTGATTCTTTCTGTTTTACTTTTTAATTCGTGAATTTGCATGTTATTAAATTAATTATTTTGCATTTTTAGCAATTTCTTTTTTAGTAGAAAAAGTTTTTGTATCTTTAATTTTCTTTAAATTTGTTAAGGCTTTGATTGTGGCTTTTGAAATGTTTAATTTATTTTTTGAACCTGAAAGAATTTTAGCATTAATATTATCAAGACCTGCTAATTCAATAATTGTTCTTGTTGCAGATCCTGCAATTAAACCACGTCCTGGAGCTGGAATTAATTTTACAATTGCACTGTTGAATTTTGCTTGGATATCATGAGGAATAGAATTTCCTTTTGTAAAAGCAATTTTGATTGATTTTTTCTTTGCATCTTTTGTTGCTTTTTCTACAGCAAGAGCAGTATCTCCTGCTTTTCCAATACCTACACCAACCTTACCTTTTTTGTCTCCAGCAACAACAACTACAGAGAAACTGAAACGTCGTCCACCTGAAGAAACTCGAGCCACTCTTCTAATATCAATGATTTTTGATTCAAAATCTGATCTTGGTTTTGGTTTTTTACCTTTAAAACTGTTTCGACGATTCTTTTTGAAGTCACCTCTTGGCGCAAAAGAAGTCTTGGCATCAGTTTTTTCTGGTGCAGATTGTACAGTTTCTACTCCTGTTTCTGTATTTTGTTTTATTTCTGTTTCAGTCATAATTAAAATTCTAATCCGTTAGCTCTAGCAGAATCTGCTAGAAGTTTAATGTTTCCTGTAAAAATAAATCCTCCTCTGTCAAAAACAACTTTTGTAATTTTCTTGTCTTTGGCAAGTTCCGCAATTTTCTTTCCTGCAGATTCTGATTTCTCTTTTAGAGTTTTACCTGCTTCTTTATTTGTCCAAACATAGCACAAAGTTTCGCCTTTTTCATCATTAATGATTTGAGCAATAATATTCTTATTAGATTTAGAGACCGCTAGTCTTGGTTTTTCAGCAGTACCAAATGCCTTTGCTCTAATTCTTTTATGTCTCCTTATTCTTTTTTCTAACTTTGTTTTCATGTTTAATAATTTACATTAATTACTACATTGTTTTCTTACCTTCTTTTCGACGAACAACTTCGTCTGAATATCTGATACCTTTACCTTTGTAAGGTTCTGGCTTCTTGTAAGCTCGGATATTGGCAGCAAATTGACCAATTTTTGCTTTGTCGATACCTGAGATTAAAAGACCGTCTTTTTCGGATACAACTTTTATGTCTTCTGGAATTTTAACAATTACAGGATGTGAAAAACCAAGGTTCATTGAAATACTATCACCTTTTAGTTCTGCTTTGTAACCAACTCCTTCAATGATAAGTTTCTTTTGGTAACCTTTATTTACACCTTCGATTAGATTATCAACTATTGAGGCATATGTTCCCCATAGAGCAAGAGTTTCTAATTCTTCATTTACAGGTTTTAAAACAACTGAATTTTCTTCAACATTAATTGAGATTAATTCTGGTTTAAAATTCATTTCTAATTTTCCAAGAGGACCAGAAACAGTAACAACTGATTCTGCGACTGTAACCGTAGTTTTTTCTGGTATTGCTATTGGTTTTTTTCCTAATCGTGACATAAATTTATTATATAATTATTACCAAATTTCGAATAACAATTCACCTCCTACTTTTTGTTCTTTAGCGTTTAATCCTGACATAACGCCATTTGGAGTTGAAAGTACAGAAATACCGTATCCTCTTTTAACATTTTTTATTTCTTTGTTTGATTGATAGACACGTTTTGAATTTTTTGAAATTCTTTTAACATCTGTAATTGCTGGTGTACCGTCTTCATATTTTAAAACAATTTTTATTGTTTTAGCATCTTTATCTTTTTTAGAAAAGTCTTCGATAAAGTTATTTTCTTTTAATACATTTAAAATTGCAATACTCATTTTTGTTGCAGGAACATTCAAATAGTCCTTTCCTGCTGTTGATGCATTCTTTAGAGAAGTTATTAAGTTTGAAATATTATCTACTACCATGATGATTTTTTAATTCCAGGAACTTGACCTTCGTTAGCTAATTCTCTGAAGCAGATTCGACACATATCGAAATCTCTCATATATCCGTGTTTTCTACCACACTTAAAACATCGTCGAACTACTCGACTTTTGTATTTTGGTGTTTTTTGTGATCTTGCGATTACTGATTTTTTAGCCATAAAAATATAAGTTCCTCATAAAAGAGGTTTGAATATCCTAGCAAGCAAAGCTTGCAATGTCAATGAAATTCCTACCTTTCTTGCCTTTCAGCATTTTATTTTTTGAAAGGTAGACCAATAAATTCTAGAAACGCGATTGTTTCTTCTTTTTTCTTTGATGAAAGTACAATTGTTACTGCAAGACCAAAAGCTTCTTTGATGTCTTGATCAGCAGTTTCTGGGAAAATGGTATTGTCTTTAATACCAATTGAATAATTACCCATTTCGTCTACGCTATTTGTTGAAAGACCTCTAAAGTCTCTTGTTCTAGGTAGAACAATGTGAATTAATTTATCCAAGAAATTCTTTGCCTTTGCTCCTCTCAAGGTAATTTTATAACCAGACAACTGGCCTTCTCGTACCTTGAAACCGGCAATTGATTTCTTGGCATTTTGAGTAGAAGGTTTTTGACCTGTGATTAAAGCAAGTTTTTTAGAAATTGATTCAAGTCTTTTTTTATCAGAAACTGAACCAACTCCACAGTTGATTACAACTTTTTCAATACGAGGAGATTGCATAAGGTTTTTATAACCAAATTTTTCTTTTAGTACCTTGTACGCTTCTTTTTCTTTTTGTGTTACGCTCTTAAACATATATTTGTATATTAAATCTTTTGTCCGCTCTTTTTAGCGATTCTAACTTTTTTATCGCCCTCTTTCTTATAACCAACTCTAGTTGCTTTATTTTCCTTTGGATCGATAAGAGCAACATTAGAAACATGAATAGGTAAAGTCTTTTCTATTGTTTCACCCTTTTTACCTCTTTGTGTTGCTTTTTGATGTTTCTTTACAACATGAACACCTTCAACGATTACTTTATTTTCCTTAGGTAAAGCAACTAACACTTTGGCTTTTTTGCCTTTGTCTTTTCCTGCTAACACTATTACGTTGTCTCCTTTTTTAATCTTCATGTTTTTAATATTACTTTTCTTAAATCACCTCTGGTGCAAGTGATATGATTTTTTGAAAACCAAGTTCACCTAATTCTCTTGGAATTGGACCGAATACTCGGTTTGCAATTGGTTCATGTTTTACTTTTTCAATAATTACTACTGAGTTTTCATCGAATCTAACATATGAACCATCTTTTCTTCTAAAAGGTTTTGTTTGTCTAACTACTACAGCGTGTAGAACATCCTTCTTTTTAACTTGTTTTCTAGGTTCTGCTTTTTGTACTGAGATAACAACGATTTCACCAATTTCAGCATATCTTTTTTTAGAAGCACCAAGAATCTTGAACACGCGTCCAATCTTTGCTCCTGAGTTATCTGTAATTGTTACAATTGATTTATCTTGTATCATAAGCCTATTCGTTATCTAAGTTAACAACTGGTTTCTTTATTAAAATTTGTGAAAGTTTAAAATGCTTATCTTTTGAAATTGGTCGGCATTCTACAATTTCTACTTTGTCACCAATGTGAGCAGTATTGCCCGCATCATGTGCTTTGTATTTCTTTTGTTTTGAAATGAATTTTCCGTATTTAGGATGTTTGAAGTATCGAGAAACTGAAACTACAATAGTGTCTGTCATTTTGTCTGAAACAACAATACCATCAAGTTTTTTAGACTTCTTTGATACTACTTCTTCTTTTGTTACTTTTTTATTAGTCATTATCGGTTATTTATTTCAGTTAAAATCTGAGCGATTTGCTTTCTAAGAGTTTTACCATCTTTGATATCTCTCTTTCCAGAACCTGAAAGGTTAAATCTGAACTTGCGCAAATCCTCTCGTGCTTCTGAAAGCATTTTCTCAAGGTCTTTTATTGTTTTGTCTTTTAATTCTTTTGACATATTAGCGCAAGTTACTTTAACAAATTTTTTAAAAATTACAATCTTCCAACGATCTTAGTTTTTACTGGAAGTTTTGTTCCGGCTTTTCTAAGAGCTTCTTTAGCTACATCTTCAGCCACACCATCCACTTCAAAAATAATTCGACCTGGTAATACTTCTGCTTGATATCCTTGTGGATCTCCTTTACCCTTACCCATTTTCACTTCGGCTGGTTTCTTTGTGAAAGGTCTATCAGGGAAAATTCTAACCCAAGCACGACCAAATTTACCTAGGTGACGTGACATTGCTCGTCTTGCGGCTTCTAATTGATTAGAAGTGATTCTAGCATGTTCTGTAGTCTTTATACCAAATGAACCAAATGATACTGTAGTACCTCTTGTTTCATGTCGAAGAAGTTTAGCTGGGTTTCGTCGACCAGTTTGCCATTTTCGATGTTTTACTTTTTTAGGAAAAAATGCCATATAATTTTAATTATTTGTTGTCTTTATCAAAAATCTCTCCTCGGTAAATCCAAACCTTTATTCCTAGGTCTCCTTGAGGAATTTTAGCTTTTACCCGAGCGAAATCAATATCAGCACGAAGAGTTTGTAATGGAATTTGTCCCAATTTCAATTCTTCTGTTCTAGCCATGTCGGCACCGTTTAGACGACCACCAATTCGGATACGCACACCTTTTGCATCTCGATTGGCCATTACTTTTTCGATTGTTTGTTTTAGTACCCGTCTAAATGGCATACGTTTTTCTAATGCATCTCTAACCATTAAGGCTACGATTCTTGCATTACTTTCTGGAGATTTTACTTCTTCAATATCAATTTTTAATTCAACTGCAGGATTATAGGTTTTGTTTCGAGTCATGAATTTAACAATTTCTTTTCGAAGTTTTTCTGCCCCTTCTCCACCTCTTCCCACAATCATACCTGGTCGTGAAGATTTGATGATAAGTCTCATTGCTTTTTCACTTCTTTCAATTTCAATATCAGCCACGAACATATCACGCATGTGTTTATATAGATATTCTCTAAGAAGAGTATCAGCCTTAAATGAATCACGATATTTTTTGTGATCACCAAACCAGCGAGATTTCCAATCTCTTATAATTCCTAGTCTATGTGCATATGGGTGTACTGAGTGTGACATAATTATTTTTTAGTTTTTGTTACTTTTTTTGTTGTTTTTTTAACTTTTGTTTCAACCTTTGATTCTGCAACTGTTTCTGTGTTTTCAGCTTTAGCAGCCTTTTTTGATTTTTTGTTTTTTAGTTCATCTAAAATAACCAAGATTCTACTTGATCTCTTTCTGATAGGCGCCGCACTACCTCGAGCACGTGGCATCCATCGGTGTGCTGTTACACCTTCATTTACGGAAATTTCTTTTATGAAAAGATTTTCTGCTTCAAGATTAAAATTATGCTTTGCGTTTGCAATAGCAGATTCTACTAATTTTTTAATTGGTAGGCTTGAACGTTTTGTAGTAACAGTCAAAATGTTTAATGCTTCTTTGACTTTTTTACCTCGAACAACATCTACGACCATTCGTACTTTTCGTGGAGATTGTCTATAATTTTTTAATTCAGCCTTTACCATAATAATTATTTCTTCTTAGTGTCAGTAGTTGCTGATTTAGCAGCTTTTGAAGCAGCAATTTCAGCCTCTTTCTTAGCAATATCAATTTCCTTTTGCATTTTACCTCCGTGTCGTAGGAATTTCTTTGTTGGAGAAAATTCACCAAGTCTGTGTCCTACCATTTCTTCTGAGACTAATACTTCGACATGAGCACGTCCATTATGAACGCCGAATTTAAAACCAACCATTTCTGGTGAGATTTGACTGTCTCTTGACCAAGTCTTAATAACACCCGCTTCTGACGGTTTTTTACCTGAGATCTTTTTTAGAAGTTTCTCATCTACGTATGGTCCTTTATTTAGTGATCTTGTCATAATTTTTAGTTTCTTCTTTCGAAAGAAAAAAGCTCAGGAAATATGCGAGCTTGGCGATAATACTAGCAAAGCTTAGAATATTGTCAATACTTGGTTAAATGAATAATGTTTTAAATATTTAATATGAATAAAAAACATCCTTTTCAAAATCCTCCACAATTAATTTGAGTAAATAAAAAACACACTTCACTGAATCAGGAAGTGTGTTTTTTATTTTATTTCTTCTTACCTACTTTTCTTCTTGTTACTATGAACACATTTGAGTATTTCTTTGGTGTTCTTGTTTTTTGACCTTTACCAGTTGGTTTACCGTAAACTGAGATAGCTTTTCGGCGACCACGACCTTGACGGCCTTCACCTCCTCCGTGAGGGTGATCTACTGGGTTTTGAGCAGTACCTCGAACTGTTGGACGAATACCTTTATGTCGGCTTTTTCCAGCTTTTCCATAGTTTTCTAGTCGATGATCTGAATTTGAAACTTCACCAACTGAAGCCCAAGCTGTGCCTATAATTTTTCGAACTTCTGTTGAAGGCATTTTCAAGTGTGTTTTTCCTTCATCTTGAGCAATGACTTCAGCATAATTACCTGCTGATCTAGCGATGACAGCTCCGGCACCTGGTTTTAATTCTACAGCGTACACAAATGTACCTACTGGCATTTTTCCAAGCGGCAATCTATTACCAGCTTTAACGTCAGCTTTTTCGCTAACTATAAATGAATCTCCTACTTTCATTGATTTTGGAGCAAGAATGTATCTTTTTTCACCATCGGCATACGCAACAAGAGCAATAAATCCTGATCTGAATGGATCATATTCAATAGTTTTTACCGTTGCGGGAATATCTCTCTTGTTGAATTTAAAGTCAATATCTCGAAATAGTCTTTTGTGACCACCTCCTTGATGTCGTGTAGTGATTCGGCCTTGATTATTTCGACCTGAACCTCTTTTAGTACCTTTTACAAGACCTTTTTCAGGTTTGTTTGTGGTAATTATTCCTTTGTATCCAACAAAAGTTTTTCCTCTTTGTCCGGGTGTGTTTGGTTTAATGTGTTTCATAATAATTATACAAATTCAATCTTATCGCCCTTTTTTAAATAAACATAGGCTTTTTTACCTCCTGATTTTATGCCTTTTTTTCCATTCTTTCGTGAGACTACTGTCTTTGAAGGAACGGTTAGAACCGCAACTTTTACCGGAGTAACTTTGTAAATCATTTTTACAGCTTCGATGATGTCTTTTTTAGTAGCATCTAAACTAATATCAAATGGGTAAACATTGTTTATTCCAGAAATTATTGCTCCTTTTTCAGTAATACGAGGTTTCTTTAATACTGAACTTAGATCTTTTTTTGTGTTTTTTAGTAAAGCCATGGTTTATTTCTTATCAATATTAATTCTTTCAGTTAAAACTTTAACAGTTTCTTCTGGATTTTCAAATACAACGTATTTGTAATTCATTAGATCTATAGGATTAATATTTCTTATTTCTTCTGTAAGGAAGTTGCTGAAGTTAGCAAAACTTTTTTCTACATTTTTATCTTTCTTTGCAAGAGTGATCAACGCAGTATTTTTTCTCTTTGTTGCAAGTTTTTCAAAACCAGAAACAGTAGCAAGTGAGTTAATTCTGTTTTTTGCTTCTTTTGATTTTGGTTCAGATAAGTTTAGAGAATCAACAAAAATGATTTCATTATCTTTTAATTTCTTTGAAAGGATTGTAGCCAAAGCTTTTGCTTTCATTTTTTTATTAATCTTTCGAGAATAATCTTTTTCATTTCGTGGACCAAAAGTTACTCCTCCACCAATCCAAATTGGTGAACGTCGTGAACCGTGTCGAGCTCGACCAGTTCCCTTTTGTTTCCAAGGTTTTTTACCTCCTCCTCGTACTTCTCCACGATTTTTAGTGTGAGCAATTGGCTGTCTTGCATTAGTCATCATTGCTGTGACTACTTGATGAACAAGATCAGAATTCCAAGGTAATTCAAAGATTTGTTCTGGCAAATCAATTTTATTTATTTCTTTTCCTTCTATGTTATATATAGGTGTTTTC
>CAYYEF010000012.1:0-15782 GCA_964470825.1 uncultured Candidatus Saccharibacteria bacterium
GAAATTTCTCTAACTTCTGGAACTTCAGAAGCTAGACTTTTAAATTGGAGTATTGCAATAGATGGTTTTAAAGAAAAACCTATATTGGGTTGGGGAATGGGAAATTATTCTTATGTCTTTGATAAGTATTACAAACCAGAAATGTATGGAAACGAAACATGGTTTGATCATGTTCATAACACTGTTTTGGACTGGCTTATTGCAGGAGGTTTGGTTGGTCTATTATTATATATATCTATCTTTGCATTTTTACTTTGGGCAATATGGAAAAATAAAAATTATTCTAGTGTTGAAAAAAATATTTTTATTGGACTAGTGGTGGCATATTTTACTCAAAATCTTTTTGTTTTTGATAACCAGGTTAGTTACATATACTTCTTTATTATTCTTGCAATCTTTCATTCACAAAATAATAAAGAAATTAATATTTTCAAAAATAAACTCAATCATAATTTTGTCTATGCAACTAGTATTTTGTTATGGTTTCTATTGCCAGTAACAATTTATTTTGTAAATGCTCCAGCATATTTTGCAAGTGCTAATACAATAACATCTCTTAGGGAATTAGCTTCTTTAAATCAAGTTCCTTCATCTTCATCTAAATCTTTTGTTAATAAAATTATTAACAGAATAAAAGAAACTTCAAAGATTAATTCTTTTGCTACTTTTGAAATAAGAACAAAAGGAATTATGGAACCTGCTTTTACTTTAGTTCAATTGCCTGAAAATTATTTATCTCAATCAGAAAAACAAGATTACCTACAATTTGCTTTTAATGAAATGACAAAAGAAATAAATATAAATCAAAATGATGCAAAGACAGCTTATATATTAGGTATATATTTAGGTAATTTTGGAGATCATAAGAATGCAAATAATTTTCTTAAGAGAGCTGTCGATCTTTCTCCTAACAAACAAGTTTTGCAAATAGCATTGGCATTTAACTATTTTAATCTTGGTCAGAAAGAAAAAGCTATAGAAGTTGCTAAAAATGCTTATGAGTTAGCAGAAGGTGACACAGAGAAAAAACCAAAATATGATTTACTTTGGGTTGATTATATGAGATTAGTCGCTATGGCTAATCCAGAACTTTCTAAAAAATTAATCAATGAAGAAATTTCAGAGGGCCGTTCTTATAGAGTAGAAGCTTTATTAAAAAAGGGTATTGAATTAAATTCAGAAAATTACCAGAGTTATGTTTCTTTATCTGCATTTTATTATAATCAAGGTGATAAAGAGAAAAGTGTAGATATTCTAAAAGATGCAAAAGTTAAATTTCCTAAATTAGAAAAAGAAATTTTAAAATTAATTTCTGATATTGAATCAGGAAAAAATGTTTTAGGTAATAAATATTAAAACTCCATACTTGCAAAATATTTTATTTGTGCTATATTAATGAAGTGAGTGCGGGCGAAAGCCCAAACGAACGAATGTCTGCGAAAAATCCGCTTCGGCGGATTTTTCGTTTATATGTATATAAAAGAACTTTAAAATAATATTTTCTAAAATTTTAATAAAATAATATAAACAATTTGTTCATATGAAATACCGCTTGTTTATAAATATAATATTTTGTTATACTTTATATGTTTTAAAGATATCCGCTTTAGAACGGTCGGCAATCGCACTCACATAGATATTCGTTTGGAGCTCGCGCTTGCTGACCGTTGTGAAGCGGATTTTTATTTTTTCAAAAATAATTTTAATTATTTAAATCATATAAAATATTTTTTTATTTTTTAAAAATTATTTATTTGAATTTTTTTAATAAAAAATAATTAATATAAAAATTAAAAAAATAAATTTATTTTTTCAAAAATAATTTTTTTTAAAAAAGTTATCCACATTTTTTTCAAAAATAATTTTTTTTAAAAAAGTTATCCACATTTTTTTTCAAAAATAATTTTTTTTAAAAAAATTTGTGCGATAATTTATTCAGTGACGGATGTGATGGTCGAGATTATTAAAAATTAATTTTTTAAAAACATGCCAGCAAAAAAGAAAGCAAAGAAAGCTGCTCCAAAGAAAAAAGTTGCAAAGAAAGTTGCAAAGAAAGCAGCTCCAAAAAAGAAAGCTAAAAAAGCTACAAAGAAAAAATAAATTTTTCAAGAAAAAACTTCTCAAATTCGACAATGAGAAGTTTTTCTTTTTTATAGAAAAAAAAAGTCGTTTATGATAGTATTCCATTTACTTATGTCAATATTAGATTTTATATTTGGGAATGAAAACGCTAAGAAATTAAAGCCTTATTATGAATTATTAAAGAAAGTTAATGAATTTTCTGATCCTGTAAAAGCTCTCTCTGATGAAGAGCTAAAAAATAAAACTTTGTATTTTAAAACTGAATTACAGAATGGAAAAACTTTGGATGATATTTTACCAGAGGCTTTTGCAGTTGTTCGTGAGGCTGCAGACAGAACTCTTGGAGAGAGACCATACGATGTTCAAATTATCGGAGGAATGGTTATTCATAAAAATAATATTGCTGAAATGAGGACTGGAGAAGGTAAAACTTTGGTTGCCACTCTTCCAACTTATTTAAATGCTTTAGTAGGTAAAGGAGTTCATGTTGTTACTGTAAATGATTATCTTGCAAGACGTGATGCGGTATGGATGGGACAAATTTATTCTTTTCTTGGACTTAGTGTTGGTATTATAAATCAAAATGCTTCTTATATTTATGATCCTAATCACAAAGAACAAGATAGTGAAAGAGATGAATCCGGAAGTTATCATGTTGTTCATGAATTTTTAAGACCTTCTTCTCGAAAAGAATCATATGAAGCTGATATTACATATGGAACAAATAGTGAGTTTGGTTTTGATTATTTGCGCGATAATATTGAATATGAAGTTTCTCGTTTAAGACAAAGAAAGCCTTATTATGCAATTATCGATGAGATTGACTCCATTTTAATTGATGAGGCACGAACTCCGCTTATTATATCTGCTCCTTCAACTGATGCTGAAAATTTATATCAAGTTTTTGCTGGGATAGCTTCTAATCTTGAAATAAATAAAGATTATATAGTAGACGAAAAATTTAAATCTATTCGCTTAACTGATGAAGGTATTACTAAAGCCGAAAAAGCTTTGGGTGTTGAAAATATTTATACAGAAAAAGGGATAAAGTATGTCCATCATTTAGAAACTGCTGTTAGGGCAAAAGCACTTTTTAATAAAGATAAGGAGTATGTAGTTAAAGAAGGACAAATTGTTATTGTTGATGAATTTACTGGAAGACTTCAACCCTCTCGTCGTTGGTCAGGAGGTCTTCATCAGGCTGTAGAAGCAAAAGAAGGTTTAAAGGTTCAGCAAGAATCTAGGACGTATGCCTCTGTTTCGTATCAAAATTATTTTAAAATGTACGAAAGACTTTCTGGTATGACAGGAACAGCAGAAACAAGTAGTGAAGAATTTTATAAAGTATATAAACTAGACACTGTCGTTATTCCTACCAATAAAGGTATTCAAAGAATAGATCAACAGGATTTAATTTTTCAAACTGAAAAAGGAAAATTCAAAGCTATTACTAAAAAAATAAAAGAATTAAATCAAAAAGGTCAACCTGTTTTAATAGGTACTGTTTCTATTGAAAAAAACGAATTACTTTCTGAATTTCTTAAAAAAGAAAATATTGAACATAGTATTTTAAATGCTAAAAATCACGAACAAGAAGCTGAGATTATTGCGCGTGCTGGAAAAAAAGGAATGGTTACAATTGCTACAAACATGGCTGGTCGTGGGGTTGATATTAAGCTAGGTGGTGTACCTTTTGATGCAGAAAAATATGATGAAGTAAAAAATGCAGGGGGTTTGTATGTTCTTGGAACTGAGAGACATGAAGCCCGTCGAATTGATAATCAGCTAAGAGGTCGCTCTGGTCGTCAAGGAGATCCAGGAGAAACTCAATTCTTTGTTTCTTTAGAGGACAGTCTTATGAGAATTTTTGCTACAGATACTATTAAAAATATGATGGGACGTTTTGGTATTCCAGAAGATGAGCCTATCCAAAATGGTTTAATTTCAAAATCTATTGAAACTGCCCAAAACAAAATAGAAGGGTTTAATTTTGATTCCAGAAAGCACTTACTTGAATATGATAATGTGCTTAATACGCAACGTGTTTCTATTTATAATCGCCGCAAAAAAGTTTTGGAAGGAAATAGAGAGTCTATTAATGAAGAGATTCAGAAGATTGTTAGTGTTGGCGGCGAAGAAATAAAAAAGATTATTGATGAAAAGAATACCTTAATGGGAGAAGTTGAATTCTACGAGATTATGAGAAGAATGATCTTACAAACAATAGATAATTTCTGGGTCGATCATCTTGAGACAATGGATCATATTCGATCAAGCGTAAGCCTGAGAGCTTATGGTCAAAGAGATCCTTTGGTAGAATATAAAAAAGAGGGTCTTATTCTATTTAGAAATTTAGAAGCTTCAATTATTAATCAGATAATTACAATCTTGCCAAATATTGGACAGGGTGCTTTTGAAAAAGAAGAAGAAAAAATGAAAGAGGTTGTTAAAAACATAAAAGTTTTAACTAACAACAATGAGTCTGGCAATATTTCGTCTCAAGAAGAAAAAGTCGGACGTAATGAAAGGGTTATAGTGGTAAAAGATGGTCAAGAATTAGAAATAAAATATAAAAAAGTAGATCAATATCTTGCTGAAGGTTGGAAATTGAAAAACTAATATTTTTAGTGTAATCTAATATCATAATGAAAAAGCTTACAAAAACACTTCCAATAAGTATTTTTGTATTATTCTTAATACCTACCTTTGTTTTTGGAGCGATATTTACAAACGCAAATGAATTAAAAATAGAAGAAGATAAAACATACCAAGATAATTCTTATTTTTTAACAGCAAAATCAAATATTTCTGGAGTTTTTGAAAAAGATCTCTTTATTGTTTCGGGAGAATCAAATTTCACAGGGCATGTAAAAGGGGATTTATTTGTTATTGGGGGTAAGGTTGATTTATCAGGAAAAGTAGATGGCGATGTTAGAGTTATTGGTGGCGAGGTTTTTGTTAATGGTGATCTAGAAAATGATTTAGTGGTTATTGGGGGTAAGGTTCAAATACAACCAACCTCTCAAATTAAAGGCCAGGCCTTATTCGTAGGAGGAGAGACTTTTCTATATTCATCAATAATAAATCCGATAAAAATCATATCAGCAAAAACACTTATTAACAGTGAAATAAATTCTGATATAGAAATTACTACTCAAAAATTAATTTTCGGTAATAGTGCAAAAATAAATAATGGTATTACCTACTACGCTCCTAAAAGAGCAATTGAAGAAAACGGATCTTCTGTGACTGGTCAGGTTAATTTTAATCAAATAACACCCTTAAAAGATATTAGTTTTGTAAAAAGAGCAATAATAAATTTTGTTAGTTTCTGGCTTATTTTAAAATTTGTTACTACTTTATTGATAGCATTTATTTTTGCTTACATATTTAGAATTTTCACAAAAAAAGTTACAGATCTTTCTCTTGATTCTTTTGGAAAAAGCCTACTTTACGGAATATTAATTATAATACTAATACCTTTAATAATCGCACTCTTAATAGTTAGCTTAATTGCTTTTCCGATAGCTATTTTAATTGGTTTAATTTTTATTTCTCTTCTAATAATTATTCCTGCAATTTCTGGTATTGTGGCAGGTGCTTTAATTAGAAAAATTTTTTCTAAAAAGGATAACTATATTATTGATTTTTCAACAGTGGCTATTGGGGTTGTTGCCTTAACTTTTGTAAGTTTTGTTCCTTATATAGGCGATATTACAAAATTATTATTAAATTTAGTGGCAATTGGTGCTGTAGGACGTCATGTTTATGGTCTTATTTTTAAAATTAATTAAATAATGTTCTTTTTAAAAAAAAATAAAATATTAACACACGACGGAAAATTTCACGCAGACGATGTTTTTGCTGTAGCGGTACTTGATATTTTATTTAATGGTAAAATTAAAATAACTCGTAGTCGTGATCCTAAAATTATTGAAAAATTTTTAGATGAAAAAAATATTATAGTTGATAATGGTAGAGATTATGATCCTGAGAAAAATATCTTTGATCATCACCAAGAAGGTGGGGCGGGATATAGAGAAAGTGGAGTGCCATATGCAGGTTTTGGTTTAATCTGGAAACATTTTGGTCTAGAAGTATGTTTAAAAGAAATTAAAAAATATAAAACAGAAAATAAAATAAATTTAGAAGAAGCTTCACATTATGTTTGGCAACAATTAGACAAAAGTATTGTTTCAAATATAGACGCTACAGATACTGGTTATACAGATTACTACTCAGAAAAAACCGGAGATAGTGCTTTGGTACCAGATAAAATAATAGGAAGCTTTGTTCCTGATTGGCAGGAAGATTATCGAAATGCAGATAAAATTTTTAGAAAACTTTCAAAATTAGCAAAAATTTTTATACAGAGAGAAATTAAGATTGTTTATGATCGGTTTTTAGCTAAAAATATAGTTGAACAAATATATCAAAATTCCAAAGATAAAAGGATTATTATTTTAAATTCTGGTTATCCTTGGAAGGAAATTCTTATCGAAAAACCAGAACCATTTTTTGTGATTTTTCCAACAATTAATAATGACGGTTTTATGGTTCAGGCAGTTCCTGCTAAAAAAGATTCACAGGAGATTAGAAAAAAGTTTCCGGAAAATTGGAGAGGAAAAGCAGGAGTTGATTTAGAAAATGTTACTAATGTTAAGGGTACGAAATTTTGCCATAATGCTGGTTTCCTTGCTGTGACTAGTGATCTTGAGGGAGCTATTCAATTAGCTCAAGCAGCTGTTTTATAATTATGTGGAAAAGCCATTGCGCTTTAATGAGATTAAAAGATATAATATAATCATAAGCTATAAAAGGCTTTTATTAAACGTTTAAATTTTAGTATTATAAAATTATGAAATTAAATTATCAAAAAGGTTTTACATTGATTGAGTTGCTGGTAGTTATTGCTATCATCGGTATTCTTTCATCAGTTGTCCTTGCGTCTTTGAATAGTGCTCGAGATAAAGGAGCAGATGCCGCAATTAAAGGAAACTTGAATAACATTAGAGCACAAGCTGAATTAGTTTATGATAATTCAGGAAACTATTCTCTTGTGGGTGCCGATTCAAATATTCAAAGAGCTTATGCTGCTGCAGATAGTGCAAATGGTTCTGGTAGATCTGTAGCTTCTACAACTGCATCATCAACATATTGGATGATGGCTGCACAGTTAAAATCAAGTACAGACTGGTATTGTGTTGATTCAAACGGAAAGGCAACAACAACATCAACTACAGTAACAACAGTTTGTCCTTAATATTAAAAACTCTAAACTAGTTTTAAAAAATCTGCTATAAAACCTAGCAGGTTTTTTATTTAATTAAATTAAAATTAATCTGATATAATGTTAGGTATGTATTTTCTTTCAGTTATACCTTTTTTTGTTTTAGGTACTATTATAGGGAGTTTTTTAAATGTAGTTATTAATCGTTTTAATACCGGCCGGTCTCTGAACGGGCGTTCTTTTTGTCCAAATTGTGGAAAGAAAATATTTTGGTATGACCTAATTCCGGTTCTAAGCTGGCTTTTTTTAAGGGGTAAGTGTAGACACTGTCATTCAAAAATTTCTATACAATATCCATTGGTTGAATTATCAACTGGAATTTTATTTACAATATTATACTTTCATTTATCTTTCTTACTTTTTCTAAGACCAGCCATTTTCTATATATTTTATATTTGGCTGGCAATAATATTTACAATTCTAGTAGTTATTTTTGTCTATGATTTAAAACATAAAATTATTCCAGATATTTTATCTTACACCTTTGCTGGAATGGGGTTATTACAAACAATCATACTTATACCAATCTTGAATTTTGGAACACTTAATTTTTACTTAGATATTTTTGCGGGAATAATATTTTTTATTCCTTTTTTTCTATTGTGGTATATCTCAGAGGGAAAATGGATTGGATTAGGAGATGGAAAACTAGCTTTAGGTATTGGTTGGTTTCTAGGATTTACTTATGGATTAAATGCAATTGTTTTGTCTTTTTGGATCGGAGCAATTTTTAGCTTGATTATTTTGTTAATAGTTAAATTGAAGAAAGGTCATAAACATATTACAATGAAGAGTGAGATTCCTTTTGGTCCATTCCTGATTTTTGCTACAATTTTAGAATTTTTTGTACGCATAGATTTATTAGGAATACATTTTTTTCTAAATTAAATTACAGTGTCAATATTTTTTTTAAAAAAGATAAAAAGAAATGTAAAAGCAGGATTTACTATTTTGGAAATGATAATGGTCCTGACTATTTTTGGAATTATTACAGCAATAGTTTCTTTTAATTACGGTGCTTTCAATAATCAGATTGTATTAGGGAATTTAGCTTATGAAATTGCTATGCAAGTTAGAGAGGCACAAGTACTAAGTTTGGGTGTTAGGGGAGCAAATAATGATTTTGATGATAGATACGGTGTTTATTTTGTTGCAGGATCAAATAGCTTCATTAGTTTTATTGATAAGGAGAACGGCGGTGTTGCAGACGGTCTTTGCAAAGATGGAGCTGCTATTTGTGATTGTGTTGGAACAGATGATGAGTGTCAGAAAAATATTATTTTACCAAGAAAAATGAAAATTGAATCTTTTAAAGATCTTTTGGGACAAACATTAAATGGTCCAATATATGTCACCTTTGATAGGCCTAATCCAGAAGCAATTATTAAGCAAGGGGACGGCACAACAATTACCACAGGAGTTGATATAATTATTTCATCGCCAGATAAACAATATAAAAAAATAACAATTCGCCAAAATGGATATATGTCAGTTGGAGATGTTGTAAATTATGTACCATAAAAAAAATAAAAAACAAAAAGGTTTTACTTTGATTGAGATGTTGGTCTCTGTTGCCATATTTTCAATAATATTAATTGTCATAATGGGATCAATCGTCTCTATTGTTGATGTTAGTAGAAAAGCACGTACCATGACAGAGGTTATGAATAATCTAAACTTTACTTTTGAAAGTATGACAAGAACTCTGAAGACTGCTACAAGTATCCAAGTTCAATCTGACGGTGTTATTGTCGCAAACAACCAAGATGGGAAAGAAGTAAAATATAAAATAGAAAGTGTGAATGGGAAAAATAAACTTCAAAAAAGTTATGATAATGGAGGATATGTAGATTTAACTTCAGAGGAAGTTGATATTACAGAGTATATTATTGAAGAAAAGAAAACAGATCAACAACCCAGAGTGTTTTTTAGTATGAAAGGTCGTGTGGAGACTGCAAAGGGTATTGTTTCTGAGTTTAGTATGCAAACAACTGTTTCTCAAAGACAGTTAAAAATAGATTAATAAAATATGCAAAAAATATTTTTAAAAAACAAAAATAGTTCAAAGAAAGGTTTTACAATTATGGAAACACTTGTAGCAATTTTTGTCTTACTTTTGGCGATTACTGGCCCTATGGTTTTTGCTCAGAATGGATTACGCTCTGCTTTTTTAGCACGTGACCAGATGACTGCTTTCTTTTTAGCTCAAGATGCTATTGAATATATTAAAAATTTTAGAGATGGAAATGTGGTTCAAATATTAAAAAGCTCCTCTCTTTCACAAGATGGGTGGCTTGGCTCAAGTTCCGGCGGTCCTATTTCTAATTGCTTAGGAACAGAAGGTTGTAGTATAGATACTTACTTTAATGGTGGTGAAGTTTATAGCTGCTCTAATTCAAATCAAATTGGATGTAATAATGATAGTAATTTGATCCAATATGTCCCATTAAATTATTATAGTGATGGAAATATTTCATATTATACAACTCAGAGTGCAAATGGATCTACCATAAAACCTTCTATTTTTTCTAGAGAAATAAAAATTGATAAAATTAGTCATGATGGAGACTATAATGTAGAGGCTCAAGTTACAGTAACGATTCGTTGGAAGAGTCACGAAGGTATTGGTGTTCGTGAGATTGTTGTTAAAGAAAACATTTTTAACTGGGCTCATGCCTTACTTAATTAAGATAACATGAAAAAAAATAACTTAAAAAATAATAAGAAAAATAAAGGATTCGTATTACTTTTTTCTGTTTTAGTGGCTAGTCTAGTTTTATCTGTTGGTATGTCTATTATTTCTATTGCTCTTAAACAAGTTGTTTTATCTGGTTCTGGCAGAGAATCTCAATATGCTTTTTATATGGCCAATACTGGTGCTGAATGTGCGACATATTGGGATTTGGCAGGTAATACAATTATTGACAATAATGGCAATAATGGAAAAGTTTTTGCTGCAGGCTCAGGAGTTTCTGCCACAACAGATCCAAATATTAAGTGTCTTAATATGAGAATAACTGATGATCAGCCAAATACTTGTTCTCCAACAATAACCATTCCAGATTGGTGTGCCTCTTCTCCTAATAACTCTACTTACAATACAAGATTTAGAATTAGTTATGCGCCAAATGATTTAACACAAAGGTGTGCTGAAGTAACAGTTAGTAAAACTGTTGACGGTGCTGGTATAGTAACTGCTACGAAAATAACTTCTCGAGGATATAATACTTGCGACGAAAGCAATCCCCGCCGTATTGAAAGAGCACTTGAATTCAATTATTAGCCTGATAAGCTTACTGTTATGAATAAGAAAGAAGCCAAAGAACGCCTAGAAAAATTAAGGGAATCTATTGAACATTATCGATATCAATATCATGTTTTGGATAATTTGGATATTCCAGAAACAGCTCTAGATTCTTTAAAAAAGGAGCTGGTTGATATTGAGAATCAATTTCCTGATTTGGTTACATCTGATTCTCCTTCACAAAGAGTGGCTGGTAAAGTTTTAGATGGATTCAAGAAAGTTGAACATAAAATACCTCAATGGTCTTTCAATGATTGTTTTAATGAACAAGAAGCTATTGATTTTGATACGAGAGTTAAAAGATTTTTGGAGAAGGAAATTAATGGCAAAGCCAGGTCTCAAAGTGATTTAAATATTGAATATGTTTGTGAATTAAAAATTGATGGATTAAAAATAGTATTTGAATACGAAAAGGGAATCTTAAAAAATGCAGCAACCAGAGGTGATGGAAAGGTTGGAGAGGACGTTACCGAAAATATTAAGACTATTGAATCTGTGCCTTTAAGATTAAATAAACCAGTAGATATTATTGTTGAAGGGGAAGTTTATTTAAGTCTAAAAGAGTTTAATAGAATTAATAAAGAGTTAGAAAAGAATGGTGAAGAGATATATGCTAATCCAAGAAATTTGGCCGCTGGAACAATTAGACAATTGGATTCTAAGATTGTGGCAGAAAGAAAACTTTCCGTATTTATTTATGATATTGCTCAGTCTCAAAAAATTCCTGAAACTCAATTAGAAGAATTAAAGGAATTAGAATCTTTGGGTTTTAAAGTTAATAAAAATTATCAGGAATGTAAAAACATAGAAGAAGTTATTCAGTATTGGAAATTATGGAGTAAGAAAAAAGAAAAAGAAAATTATCTAATTGACGGAGTTGTTATTAAAGTTAAAGAAAAAAAATATCAAGATATTTTGGGTTATACCGGAAAAGCTCCACGCTTTGCAATTGCCTTTAAATTTCCAGCTGAACAGGTTACTACAGTTATCGAAGATATTGTTCTTCAAGTTGGTAGAACCGGAGTAATCACTCCTGTGGCTCATTTAAAACCTGTTTTAGTAGCAGGTTCAAATGTTTCTAGGGCTACTTTACATAATGAAGACGAGATTAAACGTTTGGATGTTAGAGTTGGCGATACTGTCATTTTGCAAAAAGCGGGTGATGTTATTCCTCAAATTGTAAAAGTTTTGCACGAACTTCGACCACAAAAAAGCACACCGTATGTTTTTCCTAAGAAAGTTTTAGAGTGTGGGGGTGATGGTTCAATAGAGAGAATTCCAGGACAGGTTGCATATCGCTGTGTTGATAAAAATTCTGTAATTATGCAACGTCGCAAACTTTATTATTTTGCTTCTAAGAATGCTTTCGATATTAATCATTGCGGACCAAAGGTGATTGATTTATTAATTGATAACAACCTTATAGCTAATCCTGTAGATTTATTTACGTTGGAAAAAGGTGATTTATTAGCTTTACCAAGATTCGCTGAAAAGTCTGCAGATAATTTAATAGAATCAATTAATATTTCTAGAAAAGTTACATTAGCAAGATTAATTACTGCTTTATCAATTGATAATGTTGGAGAAGAGACCGCAGTTCTTTTAGCCGATACTTTTAAAAAAATAGAAAAAATTAGAAATGCTAATTTTGATGATTTAAATAAAATAAATGGTATTGGAGAAGTTGTAGCTAATTCAATTGTTTCTTGGTTTAAAAATTCTGTAAATAATAAAATGTTAGACGAATTATTAAAGCAAATTAAAATTGAAGACAAAAAAGTTTTATCAGGGGCTTCTGATTCAAAAAATAATTTTTTTAAAGGTAAGACTCTGGTTTTAACTGGAACAATGCAAAAATATGATCGTGATCAAGCCAAAGAAATTATTCGTGAATTAGGAGGAAATGTATCAAGTTCTGTTTCAGCCAAAACTGATTTTGTGATTGCGGGGGAAAATGCCGGTTCTAAACTTGAAAAAGCTACAGAATTAGGGGTAAAAATTTTAGATGAATCAGAATTTTTGAAAATGATTGGTTTGTGATAATATGGCTTTTATGAAACCAGAAGACGTTAAAAAATTAGCTGACCTATCTAGAGTTGAACTTTCAGAACAGGATTTACAAAAAATGCCTGGAGAAATAGATAGTATTTTGGGTTATATTAAAAAAATCAATGAAGTTGCTGCTTCATCAGAAGAATCTGTTATTGAGAGTGCTGGTACTAGAAACGTTACTAGAACAGATGAATTTAATGGTGGTTTTTCAAATGCTAAATCTTTGGTTGATTCCGCTCCTAATTCTCAAGATGGGTATTTAAAGGTAAAGAAAATTTTGTAAATATAATTTAAAAATATGATTGACGTTTCAAAATTAAACATAAAAGAAATTCATGAAAAGCTAGTTGCTGGAGAGTTTTCTGCTGTAGATTTATCAAAATATTTTTTAGAAAAAATCTCACAAAAAAACCCAGATCTAAATGCTTTCCTGGAAGTTTATGATGATGTTTTGGAACAAGCTCGTTTTGCCGATGAGAAATTTTCAAAAGGAACCACTACTTTATTAACAGGAATTCCAATTGCTTTAAAGGATAATATTTTATTCACTGGAAAAATCGCAAGTGCTTCTTCAAAAATTTTGGAAAATTATAAAGCGACTTATGATGCTACGGTTGTAAAAAAATTAAGAGAAGCAGGAGCGGTTTTAATAGGTAGAACAAACATGGATGAATTTGCTATGGGTGGTTCAACAGAAAATTCGGCTTACGGAGTAACAAAAAATCCAATTGATACAAGTCGTGTAGCTGGAGGTTCATCTGGGGGTTCAATTGTTTCTGTGGCTGCTGATATGTGTGTTGCTGCTCTTGGTTCTGATACTGGAGGTTCTATTAGACAACCTGCTAGTTTTTGCGGAGTCTTTGGTTTAAAGCCAACTTATGGAAGTGTTTCTCGTTATGGTTTGATGGCCATGGCAAGTTCTCTTGATGTTATTGGTCCAGTAACAAAAAATATTATCGACTCTGAAATCATTTTTGATTGTATTAAAGGAAAAGATAAATATGATTCAACTTCTGTTGATAATAATGGTGGTGATGGTGTTGTTAAAAAAATTGGTATTCCTAAAAGCTATTTACAATCAGGTTTAGATGAAGATGTAAAAAAGCAATTTGAAAATTCAATAAATAAATTGGAAAATGCTGGATATGAAATTGTAGATATTAGTGAAGATTTAAAAAATCTAGAACATTCTCTTGCAGTTTATTACGTTATTATGCCTGCAGAAGTTTCTTCAAATATGGCTCGTTATGATGGTATTAAATATGGTTCAAGTATCGAAGGAGGAAATTTAATTGAGGGTTATTTCAAGACACGTGGTGGGTTATTGGGTAAAGAAGTAAAACGTCGTATTTTACTTGGAACATATGTTTTATCCGCTGGTTATGCCGATCAATATTATGCTAAGGCATGGCAGGTTAGAAACTTAATTAAAAAAGATTTTGAAAAAGCTTTTGAAAAAGTTGATGTTATTGCTATACCAACTTCACCTACACCCGCTTTTAAAATCGGGGAAAAATCAGATGATCCATTACAAATGTATTTAGCAGATATTTTTACCGTGTTCGCTAATCTTGTTGGAGTTCCGGCTATCTCTATTCCGGATGGTTTTGTTAAGAGAGAAGAAAGAGATTTACCAACCGGTTTACAATTAGTTGCTCCACACTTACAAGAAAAAAGATTGTTTACGCTAGGTAAACTTTTTTAAATTTTATTTACTTTCATTTTTATTAAAAATTTGAGAAAATAAAATGGTATGGCAGATAAAAAAGCTCCTTCACCATCTGAGGATGGACACACAACTTCATATAAAATACTTTCTTATATTTTTCTATTAATAGTTTTAAGTGGTTTTATTACTAAATTCGGTTTAGATAGTTATTTTGATAGTGTAAATTCAAAACTAGAATCACAAAGTGTTTTTAATGATACTGAAAATAATAGAGACAAAAATAATTCTTCTTTTAGTTTCAGTGATTTTTTTGCTAAAGGTGATATTTCTCTTGGTAAAAATATTGTTAATAAAAAAGATGTAGAAGTTAGAAATGAACCCGCAGGTCAATTGCTCGGTCTTCAGAATAAAGCTGAAAAAGCAAAAGTTTTAGAAGGTCCAGTAATTAAAAATAGAATTGATTGGTGGAGAGTTGATTATAAAAACGCGCCAGACGGTTGGATTAAAGGTTCTGATGTTACGGCGTATGTGACTTGGTTTAATATTTTAAATTTTTTTCCTTGGTTATTTAATAGCCTTCAAAAGATTTTAATACTAATTGGCATATTGGCTCTAGTTTTAATTATTTGGGTAAAAATTAAATTTTCTAATTTAAAAACATTAAATAAAAAGAAAGAAGATTTAAAGAAAGAGCAAAATAATTTGCTATCAAATAATATTTCGAAAAATATTTCTGAAAAAGAAGATTTAATTTTACCAATACCAGGTTTGCCAATTGGCGAAGCACCCGCTATAGAGGATGTTTCTAATCGTCGCTGGAAAAATATACAAACTCTCATTCATTCTCACAACTTAAATGATTGGCGCCAGGCAATTATTGAAGCAGATATTATGCTTGATGAGATGCTTGATAAAATGGGATATCACGGAGATTCTATTGGAGACAAATTAAAACAAATTGAACCTAGTGATTTTTTAACTTTGAATCAGGCTTGGGAAGCTCATAAAGTTAGAAATAACATTGCACACAAGGGAGGAAATTATATTTTAAGTAAAGATGAAGCAGAGAGGGTAATTTTATTATATTCAGAAGTTTTTAAAGAGTTCTATTATATTTAAAGCTTGATAAAAATAAAAAACGGTGTTAATATCACAGTCATAGCGGAGTAGAGGAGAAGTACCTCGGAAGGCTCATAACCTTCAGACTCCGGTGCAATTCCGGACTCCGCAACACGCTATAAAATTGCTCGCTTCTGTCGTTTGGTGGGGCGGGCAATTTTGCTTGAAAAATAATGATTAAAATATTATAGTATCTAAACCTCATATGTCGGGGTAGCTCAGTCGGTAGAGCACAGGACTCATAAGCCTGGGGTCGTGGGTTCGAT
>CAYYEF010000013.1:0-15700 GCA_964470825.1 uncultured Candidatus Saccharibacteria bacterium
CGCTTTTGGTATTCCCCATAATATCAACGGATTTCACCCCTACACTATGAGTTCTGTTCACCCCTCGCACTCTCGAGTCTTGCCGTTTCCTTTGCCTTTTCCCGGTTAAGCCGGGAGCTTTGACAAAAGACTAACAAAACCGCCTACACACCCTTTACACCCAATAATTCCGGATAACGCTCGGGGCACTCGTATTACCGCTGCTGCTGGCACGAGTTTAGCAACCCCTTATTCCCCAGGTAACGTCAAAATTTCCTCCCTGGGAAAAGGCTTTTACGTCCCGAAGGACTTCATCAGCCACGCGGCGTCGCTCCATCAGACTTTCGTCCATTGTGGAAGATTCTCGACTGCGGCCACCCGTAGGTGTATGGACCGTATCTCAGTTCCATCGGTGGGGGTCCGCCTCTCAGCGCCCCTAAGCGTCATAGGCTTGGTAGGCCATTACCCTACCAACTACCTGATACTGCGCAGGCTTTTCCCAAAGCGATAAATCTTTACTCCGAAGAGACTATCAAGTATTATCCCACCTTTCGATGGGTTATGCCTGACTTTGGGGGAAATTCCCACGTGTTACTACCTCGTCTGCCGTGGGCCTAAACCCACTCGACTTGCATGCCTTATCCACGCCGCCAGCGTTCATCCTGAGCTAGAATCAAACTCTTAAAATAAGAACGGGACAAAATAAAGGATAATATTATTTTGTAAATATAATTTAATATATTGGATCTACTCATAAATTCCTTACCGGGTAATTTATGAGTAAAAATTATGATTGATGATGTATTGCGTAATATATTTTCCTGTCTATAAAAATTATAGTTTCAAGAAAATATGTTTACTTTTCTATATGCATATTGATTTGTCAAAGTTCCCAACCTCTCTTAATGGAGGTAAGGGCTATTCTAGCAGGTTCTTTAAATGAGTCAAGGGGTAAAATATACTAAAAAACCACAAGTTTTACTTGCGGCTTTTAGTAGATAAGTAGAAAAATTTTAAACGTTATTTTGCAAGCTTTTTATCTTGCCAATTTTTAATTGTTACAAGTAAGGGAGATGAGATGAAGATTGAAGAATAGGCACCGCAAATAACTCCAATAATCATAGCAAGAGAAAACGTCTTTGTGACCTCTCCACCAACAAAATAAATAGCAAGTAAAGAAATAAAGGTAGTAAGTGAAGTATTAATTGAACGAGCCCAAGTATCTTTTAAGCTTCTTTCTACAACATCTTCAAACTTTGAGTCTCTTTGTTTTTCATCAATACCCATAAGATTTTCTCTGATACGATCAAAAACTACAATAGTGTCATTTATAGAATAACCAAGGACCACCAAAATAGCCACTACAAACAATGTATCAACTTCTACACCAGCAAAATGACCTAATAATGAAAATACTCCTATAGGAAGTAATACATCATGAATAAAAGTAATTATTGTAATTAGTCCATAATTCCAAGAAGATACTGGTTTTGAAACTTTTCTAAATACAAAAGCAACATACAAAATAATTAGAATAGCTACCAAAAAGATGGCTAGCAAAGCCTGACTTCTTAATTCCTTACCTAGAGTGGGGCCAATATCACTGAATTTTGTTTCAATAACTTTTTGATCTGTGACAGACTGAATCTTTGAAAGAATTAGGCTTTTTTGTTCTAGATTAATATTCTTTGTTCTCAAAATATACCCGGTTTCCCCACTTTCTCTAAGTGAAAAATCACCCAAATCAAAACCTGAATTTTTTATAGTTTCTTCTACAACAGGTTTTCCGATTCGAACGTTTTCTGTTTTAAATTCAAGAAGAGATCCTCCTGTAAAATCAGTTCCGAACTTTAATCCAAAGAATCCGATTGAAAACAATGAACCTAAAATCAAAAGACCTGAAAACCAATAAAATATTTTTCTGTATTTAATAATTGACATATTATTTTTAATTAAGTTTACCAAAACCTGTTCCGAAAAACTTTTCTAATAATTTATTTGTTTTTTTGGTTGAAATAGCCAAAAGTAAAACTTTTGAAATAAGTACTGCGCTTAGCATACTGATCAATATACCTATTCCGTAAACAAGAGCGAAACCTTTAACCACAGCAGCTCCAGAAAGCCAGAATAAAATAACCGCTGAAATTAAGCTTGTTAAATTACCATCTCTAATTGAAGACCAAGCTCTTTTAGTTCCTTCGTTTACAGCTTCAAAAGTAGTTAACCCTTTTCTTATTTCCTCCTTTATTCTTTCAAAAATAAGAACATTGGCATCTACCGCCATTCCAATAGATAAGATAAATCCAGCTATTCCTGAAGCAGTAAGAACTACCGGAATAAATTTGAAAGCAAGGAGCATTAAGATAACGTAGAAAACTAAAGCTACGCACGCAATAATTCCTGGTAATCTATACCAAATAATCATAAATATAAACACGGCCAGTAGTGCATAGATTAATGCCATTGCCCCTGCGTTTAATGTATTACTTCCCAATGTAGCACCGATTGATTGAGTCTCAATTAAACTAATTGGTAATGGTAAGGCCCCATAATTTAAATCTTGAACCAATTTTTTAGCTTCTTGTGCTTCAAAATTACCAGTAATTTGAGCCTGACCTGTTAGAATTTCATCTTGAATAACAGGCGCTGATAAAATTTGTCCATCAAGAAAAATGGCCATTACTTTTCCTATATTATTTTTAGTAATTTCAGACAATATTTTTTTACCCTCATCATTAAATTCTAGAGAAATAAGTGGTGAAGGAGAATTTTGTTGAAATACCAAACTAGCCTTTTTTAATTGGGCACCAGTTAAGCCTGTTGAAATATAAGCCTTGGCAAGAGCCGCTGAAATTTCTTCGGAAGTTGAAGCTACAGCTAACTCTGCTTGTGCAGAAGGGTCTCCTTGTATACGAAATTCCAGAGTTGGTGTTTTACCGATCATTTGAACAGCTTGATTCACATCTGTAACACCAGGCAATTCAACAATTAATCTATTAGAATTTTTATCATCACTAAATAATCCACCTGTTTCTACTTGTACAATAGGTTCAGACACTCCGAAAATATTGATTCTTCTTTCCACTGTTTTTCGCAAAGAATCCATTGCGCCAGCTACCTCACTTGGTTTAATTTTTGAAGTATCAGCAACATAAGTTAAGTGTGTTCCTCCATCAAGATCAAGACCAAATTTAAAATTAAAATTACTATCTGGTTTTTCTGTGTTATATACCAAAAAACCTAATGATGCCCCAATTAAAATAATAATAAAAGCCCATAATCGTACTTTAAACATAATCAGGGATTATAGTTTAAAAGAGATTAAAAAGCTAGTTTTTATTTTCTTTATAATATTCCAAGGTTTCTTTTAAACCTTCAGAAAATGGCGTAAAATCTAGTTTAAATATTTTTCTTAATCTTGAGATATCAGCAAGACTTTTTTTAATATCTCCCTCTCTTGCCTCTTTTTTATCAACTTCAACCTTTTTATTGAGAATTTTCTCAATATTCTTTATTAAAGTATTTATATCTAATTTAACACCGGTTCCGACATTAAAAACCTCAAATGAGATTTGATCTTTTTCTAAAGCTAGAACATTTATTTTTGCCAAATCCTTTACATAAATAAAATCTCTGTATTGTTTACCGTCCCCCAAAATAGATATTTTTTTATCTTTTAAACTGTTTAAACAAAAAATAGGAACTACAGCTGGATAACCGCCAGTTAAACTTTGTCTTGAACCATAAACATTAAAATACCTTAATCCTATAAATTTTGTTTTTTTATTTTTATTTAACAATGAAGCATATTGTTCATTTATATTTTTATGCATTCCGTATGGAGAAATTGGTTGGGGTAAAAAACTTTCTCCAAGAGGAATATTCTGATTATTACCGTAAATCGCAGCAGAAGAAGCGTAAACCACTTTTTTAACATTGTTTTCCAAGGCTGAAATAAATACATTCAAAGTTCCATCAACGTTTATAAAATGAGTTTTTATTGGATTTTTTACAGACTCACTAACAGAAGCGACGGCGGCCAAATGAATAACATAATCCATTTTTTTCATAATTTTATCAACTAACTTTTTGTCCTGAATATCACCTTTTACGATTTTAACTTTTCTATTATCAATATTCTTTAAATTTCCAGTAGAAAAATTATCCAAAATAAAAACTTGATATTCTTTTCTTAATAACTCATCCACTGTATGTGAACCGATGAATCCAAGCCCTCCTGTAACTAATACTTTTTTCATAATTTTATTTACCTTTTTGTAAGAAGATTGTTTTTAAAGTTTTTAGAGCAATTTTTATATCTAAAAATATTGATCTATTCTTAATATAATAAAGATCATAAGACAGTTTATTTTTTGTCTCTAAAACGTCAGCATTATGATGAGGATGATTATCATGATAAATCTGAGCCCATCCAGATAAACCTGGTTTTATTAGGTGACGAATATTATAAAACGGAACGTGACTAGAATACATTTCAACTAACTCTGAAGTTTCAGGACGAGGCCCTATTAAAGATAAATCACCTCTCAAAACATTCCATATTTGTGGTAATTCATCTATTCTAAATATTCTTAAATACTTTCCTATTTTTGTTATTTTCTTTTCATAACCTTCCGTCATTGTCCTAAACTTATAAATCTTAATTTTTTTATTGTTTTGGCCAATTCTTTCTTGAGTAAAAAAAACACTTCCCCCATCCTCTAATTTAATAAGCATGAAAATAATTGGATATAAGATTATAGAAAATAGACCCACAAAAATAGCTAAAACGAAATCCATAATTCTCTTTAATAAATCATAACTAACGAGATTCTTAGAAGAAATATTTTCTAAAAACCAATTATATCCAATTATAGAAAGCGGTATTCTGTCAAAAATAGATTCGTAGACTTTGTGTTTATCTAAAAATTGAACTTTTGCAAAAATAAGATTATACAAACTTGGTAAAATAGCTGAGGCATTTTGATTTTTAATATCAGCAACTATAAGAGAAACATCATTTTCATAAACCATTTTTACAACATCTTCTCTAAAATTTGCTGAGTTATAGTTTTCTAAATCTATTGATTGAATAAACTGAAAATCATATCGATTGTTATTATTAATCTCATGCCTTAACTCCTTCATTTCCTCACCTGAGGCAATAAGAATAGCATTTTGCTTTATTTTTGATCCAAAATAAGAAAATATTTTTAATCTCCAAATTAAAATAAGGCCGAAGGAAATAATTAGGTATATAAACAAAATAGTTTTAGGAGTAATCTCAAAATAAGGGATAAAGTAAAAGAATACTATTGCAACAACTGAATTTAAAATTTGGGTATTCAAAAGAATGTTGGGTAAACTTTTCTTTAAAATCAAGGTATGTTTTTCATATAAACCGGCAATATAGAATATGAAAATCCAAAAAATAAAAATAATCGAGAATGGTTTAATGTGATTAATCCATACCTCAAATGTAGGAATTTCAAAATATCTAATCAAAAGAACTATCCAAAGAGAAGAAAAGAGGATAAAAATATCTCCGACAAACAAAATAAGTGGTTCTTTTTTATTTACAATAATCATAATAGCGATATTATAGATTACCTGTAATAATATACATATGGAGCAAAAAACTCAATCTAATATAAAAAAGGTAGTCTATTTAATAACTAAGTCTAATTTTGGAGGTGCACAAAAATATGTATACGAGTTGGCAATAGAGGCTCATAAAAAAGGATATGATGTTTCTGTTTTGGTTGGCGGGAAAGGTTTATTATCACAAAAGCTAGACGAGGCTGGAATTAAAACTTATTCAATAAAAAACCTAAAAAGAGATATCAGCCTATTTACTGAACTAAAATCTTTATTAGAAATAATAAAAATTTTAAAAAGAATTAAACCTGACATTTTACATTTAAATAGTTCAAAAGCTGGCGCGATAGGAGCGCTAGCGGGTCGTATATGTGGTATAAAAAAAATTATTTTTACTATACATGGTTGGGCTTTCAATGAAAACAGAGGTATTTTATCAAAACTTCTTATAAAAATAACTTACCTGATTACAATTTTGCTGACACATGTTTCAATTTCAGTGTCACAACATACAAAAAAACAATCGGAAAATATTCCTTTCTCATTTTTAATAAAAAATAAAATAAAAATCATATACAATGGGGTTGGAGAAATAAATTTTTTAGATAGAACTTATGTGAGAAATTTATTTAAAGAAAAATTTAATATAAATACTCAAGATTTTCTGATTGGAACATTGGCAGAATTACATCCAATCAAAGGATTGAATTTTTTAGTTGAGGCTGCAAATGATATCACTGAAGAAAAAATGAAAATACTTATACTAGGAACAGGACAAGAGGAAGAGTCCCTTAATAAACAAATAAAAGAAAAGAGATTGGAAAATAAGGTTATTTTGGGAGGTTATCTTGAGGAAGGATCTTCATTTTTAAAAGGATTTGATATTTTTATACTACCATCATTATCAGAAGCAATGCCTCTGTCAATTATAGAAGCTGGACAAGCACAATTACCTGTTATAGCAACAAAAGTTGGAGGTATTCCAGAAATTATTGAAAATAAAAAAACAGGACTACTTATAGAAACATATAATAAAATTTCTATAGTAGATGCTATAAAATATATTAAAAATAATTTAGAAGAATCACACACAATGTCTAAAAATCTAAAAGACAAAATAGACAAGGAATTTAATGTAGAGATATTTTATAGTAAAACTTTTGATTTATATAAAAACAATTACTGAACACCGACCATTTCATTTTTATAAACATCTCTGTGTGTTGCCCTAGAATATCTACGCATACTCATTAATATTCCCAAGCCAATAAAAGAAATTAATAGGTTTGTTCCTCCATAGCTCATGAATGGTAAAGTTAAACCTGTAATTGGTAGAACTCCAATATTCATTCCAATATGAACAAAAAAGTGACTAATAAAAATAATCGCCAAACCTACTCCAAATAAAACCTCAAAATTTGTAGCTCCTTTAATTGCATTATGTAAAATTCTAAAAATAAAAAGAATGTAGAGGAGAAATAAAATTATAACACCCAAAAATCCCCATTCTTCTGCATAAGCCGCAAAAATAAAGTCTGTCTGATATTCTGGCAAAAATTTTAATCTAGACTGAGTTCCATAACCAACACCCTTACCTAAAAACTGACCGGAGCCAATTGCCACCATTGATTGATAAGCGTTATATCCTGTTCCACGAATATCTTGAAGAGGATGAATAAAATTCATGATACGGGCTTTTTGATAATCATGAAAAACAAAAATCCACAAAAAAGCTACTGAAATTGTTCCCAAAGCAAACACAATCATTAAATGTTTTTTTGAAATTCCAGACACAAGAACCATTCCAAACCAAATCAAAAAAATAATAATAGCTGATCCAAAATCTGGTTGAAATAATACAAGTAGAAATATGATTAAAGCATAAACTCCAGAAACGATAATATGTCTAATGTTTTGGATTTCAATATGTCTTCTAGAAAAATATTTAGCCAAAGTAAGAACTAAAACCAATTTAGCAAATTCTGCTGGTTGAAATGAAAATAAACCAAAATCGAGCCAGCTTTGTGCGCCTTGAAATACAGAACCGACTGTAAATAGAACAAGCAGCAGCCCGGCTGAAATTAAATAAAGCCAGATAATAACAGTAGTTCGACGTAAAAACTTGAAATCAATCATGCTAAATATTAGAAAAGCAACTATAGAGATACACAACCACACTATTTGACGAATAAAAAAAGTATTTGTTTCTACAAAAGAAAACATTGTAATCAAACCAAAACAACTAATTGGAACAAGGGGTAAAAGTAAAAACCAATCCAAATTTAAAAAAATACTTTTAATTTTGGAAGGTAAAATATTCATAAAATTTACTCATAAACAGGAATTATCTCAAAACGAGAAATTTGATCTTCAAACAATGTTGGCCAAGTAAATAATAGATTAACAGTCTGACTAGCTCTAATTTCATCAATAAGTGTTGAAGAAGATGCAATAGCATTATTATTCTTATCATAAACAATCACAACAAAAGTTACGTTTTTTACATCCTCTAATGATGAATTGAAAACTTCTGCTGTAATTTTTTGAACTTCTTTATCAGGAACAATCTGTTCATCATTTATAACTAAAACAGGATTTTTATTTTCCTCTTTTTGCCAAACAAAATTCTTTGTAAAATCAAAAGAAACTCTAACAGCTTCTAATTCCCCCGTAGATAATCCAGTCATGGCAATTGGAATAATTTGACGAGGATTTAAATTAACCTGTCCTGTTTTTTCAACAAGAACAACACCTCGACTATCATATAATTTAAAAATAAAGGGGGCGTCCTTAACGCTTGCGTCAGTATTTTTATTTTCTACATAAGCAATTACACTATATAAATTATCAGCAATTTTAAAATACCTTACCCAATGAACGACAGGATCAATCGTTGCATTACTACAAATAAGATCACAAGTTCCCCCACAATCTACACCTGTTTCCTTTCCATTTTGTTTTTTATCAAAACATGTAGGTTCTTCATATAAAAATAGGAAAGTTATTATAGATAATGAAGTAGCAACAACTGAAGCAAAAATTAATATTATAAAATTTCTTTTTCTAGTTCCCCACGACATTATCTGTATTTTATCACAAATTATTTTAAAAGTTTCACTATTAGTTGTTTTTATAAAGTAAAATACACTTTCTGAGATTACTCTGCTGTCGTAAGACGAGTACAGAATCAAAAAAGTGTATTTTGCTTTGTAAAAAAAATTAACCGCTTGAAACTGGCGACTAGCTACTCTCCCCTCAAGGAGTACCATCGCCGCGACGGTGCTTAACTTCCGTGTTCGGAATGAGAACGGGTGTTTCCACCGCGCCAAGCCACCAGATTCAAACGGTTAATAAAAGTCTCTTAAACTTTTTAATAACTTTGTATGATCTAAATACTAATTTGCAAATATATAAAAATAAAAATGTATTCTACAAGTCTTGATTCTCAGATTTCCTAATAGGTTCGACTAATTAGTACGCCTCAGCTGAACACATTACTGTGCTTACACTTAGCGCCTATCAACCTAGTAATCTCCTAGGGGTCTCAAACGATTATTAATCTTGGAGCAAGTTTCCCGCTTAGATGCTTTCAGCGGTTATCAAAACTGAACATAGCTACCCGACGGTGCCTTTGGCAAGACAGCCGGTAGACCAGAGGTTCATTCATCCCGGTCCTCTCGTACTAGGGACAAGCCTCCTCAATAATCAACGCCTACAGTAGATAGGAGACCAACCTGTCTCACGCGTGACATTACAATTGCTTTCGCAATGAACTGGACTATAAATTCTCCCGGGGTTTTTTCTAATGTCCTTTTTAGGGAATCAAGGTCAAAAAAGACACTTGAAAAAAACGCTTAGGGAGGTTAACGATTAGTCTCTACGGGTGCCATCTTTGGCTTCCCTCGGAATTGTCATGGAAAGTTTTGATCGCAAATTGCGTCAAAAATCTAACTTTAGATTTTCCCGATACTAGTTAACTTATCATTTTCGATTACGCGAAAATGACGCCGTGATTTTATCTCTCTATTTTTCGACGAAAAGACCTTTACTGTACTGTTATTTATAACAATTATGGTTTGGAATAAATGATAACCCTCATATGTTTTAGGTTCAGACGGGTTCGCGGGTCAAATTCTAATGAAAGAACTTCACCAGCGAACGGTCTGAACCCAGCTCGCGTAACTTTTTAAATGGCGAACAGCCATACCCTTGGGACCTTCTCCAGCCCCAGGATAAGTTGAGCCGACATCGAGGTGCCGAACACTGCCGTCGATATGGACTCTTAGGCAGTACCAGCCTGTTATCCCCAGGGTAACTTTTATCCGTTAATCTTAAGCCGCATCTAATGCGAACTCTCGGTTCACTATGCTCTGCTTTCGCATCTGCTCGACATGTACGTCTTGCAGTCAAGCCAGTTTGTGCCATTACACTATCGGCACGGTTTCCATTCGCGCCTAACTGACCTTAATAGACTCCTCCGTTACTGTTTAGGAGGATAGCGCCCCACTAAAACTACCCACCAGATACTGTCCCTCAACGTTTTTGCCGTAGAGGTTAGAATATATATCCGCAAAAAATGGTATTTCACTGACGACTCCACAATCCCCAAAAGGATTGCTTCAAAGTCTCCCATCTATGCTACGTAGTGCAGACATATAGTCAACATCAAGTTGTAGTAAAGCTCCTGGGGTCTTTTCGTCTAACTGCAGGTAGCCGGCATCTTCACCGGCACTGTATTTTCACCGAGCAAGTCCTCGAGACAGTTCCCCAGTCGTTACACCATTCGTGCGCGTCTGAACTTACCAGACAAGGAATTTCGCTCAATTATTCCTTAAAATTGGACTCTATCTTCATCCCTAAATTTTAGTTTAGTAGGATGCATGGGGTTGGTTCACTATTTAACCATGTTGGACTAAAAATATATTACTATATCTTAGGTAGCATTTTTTTGATTGGTGCATTAACTTAATTCTGTCATTATTGTTGATCTGTTTACAACACTTCCATAACAGTCCTAGTCCTAGAGGATTCACAATTGTGAATCCTCTACCTTAGGACCGTTATAGTTACGGCCGACATTCACCAGGGCTTATATCAGTCAGCACCAAACGTCTTAAGAACGACTTTTTGTCGCACCCAAAACGTTTGGCACCGCCAATATTTGACCTTCTGGCATTGGTCAGGTGTCACCCCCTATACATACTCTTACGAGTTCGCAGGGAGCTGTGTTTTTGGTAAACAGTCGCCAGGGAGACTTTAGCTGCGGCCTCCATTGCTGGAGGCAGACCTTATTCCGAAGTTACGGTCGCTTTTTTGCCGAGTTCCTTGAGGACCTCTCACTCGTTCGCCTTGGTCTACTCGACCAAACTACCTGTGTCGGTTTACGGTACGGTTTATTTTAAATTAAGCTTAGAAGTTTTTCTTGGAGACCTTTTTTGTTTTATCTTCCTTGGCGAACCGCGGAATTTTCTCTTCGAATCGAAGTATTGTCTACCGGATTTTCCTGGTAAACCTTCTCTCGACAAGAACCCAAATCCAATAATGGGCAAAACATAATAACTCTCGTCACTCCATCGCATTTAAAATAAGTCATGGAATATTAACCATGTGTCCATCGGGTGCGGCTTTCGCCATCCCCTTAGGCCCGACTAACCCTTCGCTGATTATCATTGCAAAGGAAACCTTAGTTTTTCGGCGTCGCGGGTTTTAACCGCGATTGTGGTTACTTGTGCCAACATTCTTACTTCGCAACGCTCCACCGTGGGTCACCCCTTCGGCTTCGACGCAGTTACGAATACTCTCCTACCGCTCATGCATCCGAAGACACATAAGCCCGCAGTTTCGGTACTAGACTTTAGCCCCGATTATCTTCGGTGCAAGATCTCTGAATGAGTGAGCTGTTACGCTTTCTTTAAAGGATGGCTGCTTCTAAGCCAACCTCCTCATTGTCAGAGAAATCTCACCTCCTTGAGTGCACTTAGTCTAGATTTAGGGACCTTAACCGGCGATCTGGGCTGTTTCCCTTTTGACCAATGGAGCTTAGCCCCCACAGTCTAACTGGCATGTAATTACTTTGAGTATTCGGAGTTTGATAGGTCTAGTGAGATTTCTCCCTGTCCAGACCTTCCAGTGCTCTACCCCTCAAAGGTAAACATACCGCTAACCCTAAAGCTATTTCGGAGAGAACCAGCTATTACCAGATTCGATTAGCTTTTCACTCCTTACCACAAGTCATCCCAACGCGTTGAACGACGAATGGGTTCGGGCCTCCTGTTGTGTTTCCACAACATTCACCCTGCTCATGGCAAGCTCATCTGGCTTCGGGTCTACTGCATACGACCAATTACGCGCTATTCACACTCGGTTTCCCTATGACTCCACCCTTTCAAGGGCTTAGTCAGCCGTATACAGTAACTCGTTGGCTCATTCTTCAATAGGCACGCCGTGGTGGTCTTGCGACCACTCCGACTCCTTGTAGACATATGGTTTCAGGTCTATTTCACTGCCCTTCCGGGCTACTTTTCACCTTTCCCTCACGGTACTTGTTCACTATCGGTCTCTAAAAATATTTAGCCTTGCCGGTTAGTTCCGGCAGATTCACTCAAGCTATTCGTGTCTTGAGTTACTCAAGAATAGAAGCAAAAAAGATATTTTGTTTTCGTTTACAGGACTATTACCCTCTGGGGTTCTACTTTCCAGTAGATTCAACTAACAAAATATTTTGTAACTTTTCTTGCGTAAACGCAACGCTTCCATCTTACAACCCCGAAGTCAAGCAAGCTTGAATTCGGTTTGGGCTCTTTCCTTTTCGCTCGCCGCTACTAGGGAAATATTGCCTGCTAATGCAGGCTTGTTTTCTTTTCCTCTTGGTACTGAAATGTTTTACTTCCCAAGGTATACTTCTCTTCGTCAAGCGAAGAGATGACTGCCGAAGCAGCCGGGTTTCCCCATTCGGAAACTCTCGGATCGAAGGTTGTTTGGCACCTCCCCGAGACTTATCGCAGCCAGACTACGTCCTTCATCGCTTTTTAGAGCCAAGGCATCCACCATACGCCCTTGATTCCCTATTAGGAAATCTAAGAACCACAAAACTTGTAAAAATACAAATTCATTATTTTATTTCTGCAATTAGTATTTAGTTTTCAAACTACAGTCATTCTGATTTTAATCTTTCCGTAACCCATTCTATTGTTAAAAAATTTTATTTTTTGACCTCAGCTTTGGGTTAAAGAAATGCCGCTCCTTTCGAAGCGGCCAAGTTTTGAGTCGTTTCTAAAACGCTCCTTTGACTATGGCCGCTCGAAATTAACTCCCTTTAACATGTAGGTGAGATTGTAGCAAAATTAATATATCTGTCAACTGTTTATAAGATATTTTTTTAATAAGCAAAAACCCGCATTTGCGCGGGTTTTTGTAATTCTAAAAATAGCTTTTAAAAACTATTCTTTATCTGAGATTTCTCGCTTTAATTTTTCAATATAGTCACGTGCAGCATCTCTGCCTCCAAGACCAAATGAAAGACCTATAGCAAGTGCAAGCGCTACAATTACTCCTGTGAAAAGAGTTTGAATGAATGTTGCGCCAATACCAAGTTGGAATAATGCAGCAAGAGCAGCAAAAATCCAAATTGCCCATTTTGTAACTGAACCAAGAAAATTATAAGAAGAAACATCGGCAGCCTTTGCGCTGGCAACAATAGCTTTTCTTAAAACTTCAGCAATAACAACTGCTACAAGCAAGATCAAAACAGCAGCGATTACATTTGGAATATATCCAACAACAACACCTCCTAGGAAAGCATTAACTTGTGATAATCCAAGAATATCGAAAGCTGTAATCAAGAAAATTACAATAACAAACCATTTTACTAATTCACCAACAAATTTTCCTGAATTTAGTTTAACACCTGTTTTTGAAACAAGATCTTCTAACCCAGCTGCTGAAAGCAATTTATCAAGTTTGATTGTTTTGAAAATTTGTTCAACAATTTTTGAAAGTGCAGCACCAATAATCCAACCAAGGATTAATACTACGATTGCAACAATCAAGTTTGGAACTACTCCCAACACTCCATCCAAAACTCTTTGGAAAGAGCTTACAAGAATAACTGTCCAAATATCTAGAGTCATATAATTAATTAATATTTAAACTGATAATTAAAAGGCTTTAAGGGCCATACATTAATTATATCATTTCTATTAATTAAAGGCCTATCCTATCAACAACCACTTGGTGGGGATAATCAAATACATCTCTAACAAGTCGATCACAAACGCTATATCTATACTTAAAATCATTAGTATTGAAGAAAGAATATCGCAATTCTTTACCTATTTCAGACTCCATTTTTGAAATAACTGCTTTAACTGCCCTTTCTTTCAAATCATCCCCTACTACAAAAATATCTAGGCGACTATCTTCATCCTGAATAAACAAACCCGAAATTACAATTAATTTAATTTTACCAGCCTTATTCATTTTTTTAATAATCTCATTATGATTAAACGGTTCATTATTAATTAAAAGATTTTTTAAATTATTTAGATATTTAAAAGAAGTATTCAATATAAAACCTTGAACCTTTTTCTTTTTTGTTTTACCAGATTTTGTCTGAGTAGATTGAATAAAAATTCTTTTTTTTATTAATCCAATATCAGAAAGATCCTTCAATTCTTTTTGAATTGAAGATGAAGAACATTTTGTTTTTTTAATTATTTCTGTTTTTTCTAAAAGTTCCTCTGGATTAAAAAGAAATAGCTTCATAACTTTCACCCGTGCAGAACTACCGAAAAGCCTTTCGAGTATTTCCATAAATATTTTATTTAACTAACAATATAAGTAATAGACTTGTTGCCAAGATTGAGACAAAAGCCAATATAAATTTTAGAGAATTTTTACTAATCATAATTTAAGATAGATCTTTCAAATTAATTATAACATTTGTAAATTTGTTGATGTGGGGATAAGTATAGTTTCTTTATATAAAGATTTTCCATTTGGATAAAAAATTTCTGAATAAGGATTTTTTTCATCAAATTCAAAGGAGGTATTTTCGGAAGGAATGATAATTTCTGAATTAGAATCAATAATAGTATCTGCTGGAATATTAAATGTTTTTTGACCATACTTAATAATAAAACCGCCTAAATTAATCTCATTTGATGTTTTATTTTTCAACAATACATCCACAAGTTTTCCAGAGGTTATAGACAGGTTTTCCACAGAAATAGGCACAACTTTAACTTTTATTCTAGATGTTGCCTGATAACCATTTAAGAAACCATTCAAAACAACATTATAATTACCGGCATTTTTATAAATATTTTGAGCCTTTTGTCCTTTATCAGTTGTGCCCTCGCCGAAATTCCACAGAAACCTTGGTTTTTTATCTGTATTATATTCTGCCTTGAAACTAATTGGAGTGTTAATAGAAACTATCCTATCTCGACCCATCCCTATCTCAAGCTGACTTTTCTCTACATATTTAGTTAAAGAATTTTGCCCAGAGTGAGTTGAGCTTTCTGATAAATTGGTCACAGAAGATGTCGCAGATGAACTATTTGAATCATTTGTTGGTTTTTCAGAGTCTTGTTTATTTAAAGAAGCTGGAGAAGGTTTTGCCTCAATCCAAAAATTATTATTTGCCCTTTGTAAGGAATTACCATTATTTCCAGCACCCAAATCAGCCGAATATTCAAAATTATCGTCAATGTTTCCTAAAGAATTAATAATAACCAAAACTTCACCGGTATTATTTAATGAGAAGGCACTATCAAATAAGAGATTCTTGAAGCTAGGAAAATCTATTAAGAATTTTTCTGCATTGTCAGCGATAATAGCATATTCCCCTGGTTTCAATAATGAAACACTAGTTTCATTATAATTAGTAATTTTATGATTAACATTACTTTCAAGAAGTTTATAGGTAGTTAAATCAATATCATCAGAACCAGAATTATAAACCTCAACCCACTCCCTACCAGTATCAGACTCCTCAGGATCATACATAATTTCATTAATAATAATTTTAGCATTAACAAAAAGTGGGAAAAACATTACGAAATAAGTTGAAATTGCTAAAATTACTAAAAACCTTAATTGATTGTAATTATAAAAAATCATA
>CAYYEF010000014.1:0-10688 GCA_964470825.1 uncultured Candidatus Saccharibacteria bacterium
TCGCACCTCGTAGATTACTCTAGACGGGAGTTACCCGCTACCGTTTTTCAGACTTACGCCTGACTGTGTTCGGACTTTCCTCAAGACGCCGAAGCGACCTGCAAATATTCAATGCGCTTAAAAATTTATAACACTATTTTTTCTTTATGGCAACTTTTTCACCGACCGGTACATCATCTATTTCACATACTCCTCCTGCACAAGCAAGTTCAGCCTTTCTATCAGTTTCATCAGTTACTTCGTAGGCTAAGATTTTTGAAAAATCTATATTCACAAATCTTTTTGCCATTTCCTCATATCGCTCTTTAGTAATTTCTTCGTATGGCGCAAGTTGATATACGTGATTTGATCTTGGCAAGAATGACAAACCTCCTACTGATTCAAAATTTTCATATACCCAATTTCCTACTTTAATCCATTCGTCTTCCCCTACTGACACAGTTACAGAAGGATTGTGTTCTGTATAATTTTGTTTAACTTTTTTCCAGTGTTCTAGTTGATCAATAGCACTAATATCATCTTTAAAGATTGAACCTTTTGGAGCAGCAACTGGAAATTCTAGAACGAAAGTTGATGCTGTTTCTTCGGTGTAACCGACTTCTGGATGATAAGGTACATTTTGATCTTTTAGCATTCTAAACAATGCATCGGTTTTTGCGATTCGAACTCGACGAATATAGTATTGAGCATGTCTTGGGTGCATACCAGAAGCGGTGTCTAGGACTTGAGAAGCTGTTCCGGATGGTTTTACAGCAGTTAGACAAGTTGAAGCATTAATTCCAAATCTTTTTGCATAAATTTTATTAACTCTTTCTGATTCTGCTCTAAGTTTTCTTAATACTTTTTCATCTCTAACTACTGGAGAATCCCATTGTCCTGTTAGAGAAACACCTAGTAATGCTTCTGCACGACAGTTATCTTGCCATTCTTTTGAAATATAAGGGAAATCTGTTAGGGTCGCTTGGAATGTTCCAAGAATTGTAGCGACACGAACTTTATCTGCAAGAGTTTTCTCTGTATCTTCTGCCCTACATACAACTTCTGTTAAGTTACAAAATTGTTTTGATTGCAAAATAATTTCTGCACATGGATTTGTTCCAACTTCGTTTATTTTTTCTCCAAGTAAAGAAACTCGACGTGAGGGGAGTTGTGTTTTTAATCCTGATCTATTAAATATCCCTCTTTCTCCGGAACCGCTTTTTACAAGAGAAATCCATTCATCTAAAAATTGAGTATTGCTTGGTTTTTCTATATACACAGCTGAGTTATTAGCCATTGTTCTTTGAGGAGCAGTATTCCAAAACTGACCAGCTTTTGCATCTCTCATTGTTTCATCATCAAGATCAGATAATGAAATCATAGCGCTTCTACGAACACCTCCGACCACCACAATTTGACCAATCATGCAACAAATATCATGAACATCTATTGTAGAAAGTCTTTTACCTTGTTTGCCTAAAATTTTTGCACGTGCAAAATCATGAAGTTGTCTAAGTGGTGCAGGACCAGAAGCCTTTCCACCCATTACTTTTAGACGAGCACCCTCTGGACGCACTTGGGAATAATCAAAATTAATGTCTTTACCGTTAAACCAAGCATCAAGACCAGCTGTTAGAGAATCGCACCAACCTTCTTTACTATCTCCAACCACATGTACAGGTAATTTCTCACCGGTTTGTTTTTTAATTTGAGGAAGTTTTGCAACATTGAATTCTTCTACTGAAAATCCTACTCCAGTACCACACATAGAGATGTACATAATTTCAGCAAAGTCTTCAATTTTTGTAGGAGCAATGAATGAACAGTTGTAAGCACAGACATTGGTTTTCTTAGCAGCTTCTCCAGCAAATTGTAGAAGTCGCATTGATGGCATTGCTTTTTGATTTAGGATATATTCGCGAACTTCTTTATATTCAGACTCTTTCAATTTTTCACCCAGATTTTCTCGCATAAAATTTACATAGCGATCAACAGTTTCAATCCAAGTTTCTCTTCTGTTTTGTTCAGGAATCCATCTTGAATAAGTTCTATAGTAAACAAATTCAGCAAGTGAGTTTCTAAAATATTTCTTACTATCTTGTGCAAGTTTTCTAACTTCTTCAGGAATTTCAATTGTACGTGTAGCACGAATTCTTGATCTTTCTTCCCTATATAAAATATAGTGTTTTGAAGTTTTTACATAATTACTCAAAATTAACTGTTGCTCAACCAGGTCTTGAATACCTTCAACGGTTGGCATGAAATTTGCAAAAGTTTTATTAATTCTAACTAATTCTGAATATACTCTATTTGCAACAATTTCTGCTTCTTCACGACTTCCTTCTTCAGAATTAATCATAGCCTTATAGATAGCATTTGTTACTTTGTCTAAATCAAATTGAACTATTTCACCATTTCTTTTTTGAATTCTTTTTACAAGAAATGATTTTGATTTATTTTGTATTACAGCTTTTTTATTCTCTATTTTCTTTGAAACGACCTTTTTTGTTATCTTATTCTTTTTTGCTGGTGCCATATCTCTTTTAATTAACTAATAATGTTTTCGTCTGTCTATTTTAACTCCTTAATAAGTAAAAAAATGTGGATAACCTGCGTAAAAGTTATCCACAGAACACAAAATTTTTATTGTAAAGAAAGGGTCCTAAAAATGCTTTAAAATATAGTTAAATTAGTCTAAAAAAGTAGCTTGATCTTCAATTTTTATTCCATTTTCTTTAACAAAGCCATTATTCATCTCTAAGACATACTTGGCTGGTTTACGCGGCTTAAAAATATTTGGATAACTTTCTGGAGAGACATTTTCTATAAAATCTACAACTTGAAATTTTGAATCAAGCCATATTATATCTATAGAAAAATTCATATCTTTCATCCAAATACCATGATTACCCATTTCAGGAAATATAAATAACATACCTTGATCGTGAGACAGCTTTTCTTTACCGGACAAACCCTGTATTCTCTCCTCTTCATTATCAGCTAAAATTATTCTGATTTTTGAATCTCCAATCACAAGAAATTTTCCACCATGAATATAATTTTGTATCTGTTCAGATTCTAATATATCTCTCCAAGAAGAAATTAAAATATTCGTAGAGGTGAAAGTTGTAAAAAATACACCAACAACAAGAATTGATTTCCAAGATAATGTAAAAATTTTATTTATATTATTAATTTTATTATTCATGACTATCTCTTAATCAAATAATTATGTAAACCGACTCTTATCCATTTTATCTCTGAATTTATATAAGAATCTTTTCCTGATAAAACTTTTAATCCTCTATAGAAAATATTATTTAAAGTGCTTTCTTCTTTTATTTTTAAATATGTTTTACTTTCATCTTCCGATAATTCAAAGGTTAAAGTACTATCCATTTTTGTTAAATTATTTTTAACTCTTAAAACAAGAATTTCATAATCTTTTTTTCTTATAATTTCATAATCTTTTGATATGTCAAAATTATAATTTTCTCTCCATTTAATAACAGAATTACCCGAAAAATCTTTTTTTTCTATATTTAAAATTCCATATTTATTTTCTTTATACAAATCTACATTGTCTATAATACTCCACAATAATTCACTACTGACATCAAAAACTACAGTTGTTTCATAAATAAATAAGCCTTCTTTAGTCCTTCCTGCAATTAAAATAATTAAGATAAGTGTTATTAATATTCCGCCAAACAATAAAAAGAAATTTCTCATTTTTTAAATTATAACAATAATTAATTAAAGATGATAATTATTCAATATTTATAATTTTACCATCATCCAATCTAATAACCCTTTCTGCCATTTTTCCGTATTCTTCCTCGTGAGTAACCATCACAATTGTTTGCCCCTGCCCATGAAGTTCTTTAAATATTGTCATAACTTTTTTTGAAGATTCATTATCAAGATTGGCAGTTGGCTCGTCTGCAAAAAGAATTTTTGGTTTATGAACAATTGCTCTAGAAATACTGACTCGCTGCTGTTCTCCTCCAGATAAATTTGAAGGCAACGATTCTAGCCTATGCTCCAAACCCATTTTTATTAAAGTTTTTTTTGCTTCCCTGTAAGCATATTCTTTTGTTTTTCCTTGCATTAAAAGAGGCAGGGCAACATTTTCAATTGCAGTTAAATCAGGGAGTAAAGCATAATCTTGAAAAACATATCCCAACTCCTTTAACCTAAATTCTATTTTACTTTCTTCAGAAAAATCATGTGTATTATTTCCATCAATAATAATTTCTCCGGAAGTGGGGTCATCTAGTAAACTCATCTGATATAAGAAGGTGCTTTTACCTGCACCAGAACGACCCATAATAGCTACAAATTCTCCTTGTTTAATTTCAAGGTCAACACCTTTCAAAACTTTTGTCTCTACTTCACCTTCATAAAAATTCTTTTTTAAATCTTTTACTTTAATCATAAAATTATTTTATCTTCCTAAAACAGAATCAAGAGTGTTCTTTCTAATAATCATTCTAGCAGGAACATACCCAGCGATAATTGTTACAAAAACAAGAAGAAATACCTTTAAGAAAGTTTCTAACAGTGGCACAACAATAATACCATCTGAGAATGGGAAATTAATTGGATTTGCCGAAACATAAGGTTCAATTAATCCATATAAAATTATTAAACCAATAAAGGAACCAAGGAATGCATAAAAGAATGACTGAAAAATGTAAGACCATTCAATTGCGGGCCCTCTAATTCCGATAGCTTTTAAAATACCGATGAATTTTTTTCTCGTAATAGCATTAATGAAAATAACAATGAAAACAGTTATTGATGCAACTACAAGACCTAGCAATGAAAATATATTTCCAAGAATTGAAAAAGTAATTTTCATTTGCTCAACAAATTTTGGAATAGCATCTTCGAAAGTCTGTACTTTAGCAAAACGATTAACACCGGAAGAAATTATTGAATCTCGCACTTCAACAGGATCGGCACCGGGTTTTAAAGTTATAGCGATTTCATTTACACCATAATCATCACGACCAGCCATTGCTCGTAATTGTTTATCTGTCATAAAAACTCTTCTCCCAATTTCATCAACTTTACTTTTTACAATACCCTTAATAACAACCTCTCTTGTTATGTCTCCAATTCTAATTCTAACTCTTGAACCAAGTTCCGCATCAAGAGCTTCAAAACCAGGAACTTCAAACCTTGAGTATTTTTTTAAAAGATCAGAACCAATAACAATCTGATCGAAATCGTCATTATTAATGAAATTTCCCTCTACCAAAGAACCATAAACATTAGTTACATTATTTTCATCTTCTGGGTTAATACCAGATATAAAAGCCCCGGCACTTTCAACCAAATCTTTGTCACTAGTTTTTAATTTATAATTTGCCTCGACCGAACCTCTTTCAATATACCTAACAGATGAATATAGGACGTCAGGATGATTTTTTACAACAGAAACAACATAGGGGCTATTTTCTATATAACTCTTTTGATCAAGAGTTGAAACGATAACATCACCAGTAAAACTATCTTTGTTTTCCCTAATAGAACCTTCGATTAGACCTACAAGAATACCAGAGATAACGGTTAGATTTAAAAAAGTTAGAACCATCACAAAAACAATAAGAGAAGTTGTCCAGGGATTTGCCCTCTTTATTTGTCTAACTGCTAGATACCAACCTATTTGAATATCTCTTAACATAATTTATTTTATTGTTCCTGGATTTTTTAAAACCTTTTCACCAAAACTTAATCCTGAAACAATTTCCCTATTACCTTTTGAATCAAAGGCCCCAAGGGTTACCTGTTTTTCAATTATTTCTTTACCAACTAAAACTTTTACATAATCAAATCCATCTTTTTTATAGATCAATGTAGGAGATAAGATAATTGAATTTTGTTTTTGTTCTGTAGTAATAACTACATTGGCAGTCATACCAGAACGAATTCTGTCATCTTTTTTATTGAACTCAAATTTAGTTTTATAAGTAGATACACCATCTCGAACAGTTTGTGCAGGTTCGATTGAAATAACTTTTGCCTCAAAATATTCTTCATCACCAAAAGCGTCTAATTTAATTTTAGCCACATTACCAACTTGAATATCTTTAATATTAACTTCTGGGATAAAAGTCTCTATTTGAAATGCATTATCACTAATTATTGAAACAGCAGAATCAGAACTATTTACTATTTCCCCTATTTCAACTTCTATTTTTGTAATTATTCCCGTAAAAGGGGCAGATATAGTATTTTTTGAAAGATCTGCTTTGATTTCATTAATATTTGCTAGGGCAGATTTTACCTTTGCTTCTTGAAATGGGATGTCTTGGGTTGTATTAGAAACACTTGAAACTGAAGAATTTAGATCAGATAAAGTCTTATTTATATTTGATCTAGCAACAGAAATATCATTTGTATATTTATCAAGGTCAGACTGACTTACACTGGAATTAACTTCAGAGTTACTTAGAACATAAGAAACTAAATCTAAATAGTCTAAAACTTTTGATAAGTTTTGTTTTGCGGTTGGTATATAGTTATCTTTTAATTCTTTAATATCAGTAACGGAACTTACTGTCTGAATTTGAGGCACCCAAGATTCTAAAATTCTTCTAATTTCATAACGACCCGTTTCTATTTTTTTCTTATCATCAGTTTTTGAAACGAAAATTTTAATTTCTGGAAAACGAGAATTCGGATCTGTGAACATTTGATCTACTTTTGATCTGATTGAGTCGTCAGCATTTGTATAACCAGTACGAATAGCATTTTTAATTGAAGTTAGGTCGGTAGTTGAATTATCATTTCTTAATTTATTAAGCTTTGATAATTCGGCTTCGTAATCTGCTTCTGCTCTAAGAAGTCTGGCATTAATATCTGCGGATTGAAGAGCTAGAATAGATTCACCTTGGGAAACATTATCCCCAACTTTTTTATAAATATTTGAAACTCGTCCACTCATTTCAAATGACATATTTGTCTCTTGTGATGGAATAACTGTCCCAACAACAGAAACTTCTCTTACAAAATCAGAACTTTTTACTTGTTCAAATTCATAATTTCCATTTCTAGTAAGAAAAAAAACTACAATTGAAATAATAATTAAGCCAAAAACAATAAGCCACTTTTTAACAAAAAAAGCTTTTAAAAAAGAATTGAATTTCCTCATACTGTATTAAATAATAGCATTTATTTTTTAACAATACTATATTCCTTTATTAATAAGATTATTTAAAATAACTCTTGTTTTTGGTCCTACAATACCAAACCCTGAATCCTGCTCTGAAACTATTTTATATTTTAATTGGAATCTCTTAACGGCATCTTGCGTTAATTTACCAAAATAATTTGTTTCATTACCTTTAGATCCTTCACCACTATCTGTAATTAAGGTTTCTGAATTAATGTTTAATATTTTTTGTAAAAATACAACATCTTCAGCCTGAACACCTAGTGATAAATTATTTTTGAAATTAAAATCAAATATTTTATCATTTGACTTAGTTGTTGTAGCTATAATATCAATAGTACTGGTTGATATTTCTAGTTGAGGAGTTGTAGTATAATTTGAAGAATCTACAACTTCACCAAGTTTATCTATTTTATTATTTATGTAAGACATTGTTCTTGGTCCAAAATAACCTGTAGCTGGTGATATGCCATTTTCCTTTTGGAAATTAATAAGGGCATTTCTTGTTGCTACTCCAAAATAATTTGTTTCATTACCAATAGAACCAGGTCCTTGAGCTGCAATAATAAAATTAGAATTATTTAGAAATTTTTGTAATAAAAGAACATCATTTCCTGTCATACCAACCTGCAAATATCTATTAAAAGAAGAATTTGTTTTTTGGGTATTATTGTTATTTGTGTTTGTATTAGTGTCCTGTTCTATAATATTTTGTGTATTATCAGGAACTTTATTTACAATTTTTCTTGATGAACCAGATGAACTCTTTCTTTTACTTATATCAACAACAGTAGTTCCGCCATCATTTGTAGATGTTCCATTATTAGTACTAATTAATTTAAAATTAACAGATATTGTTACATCTCTATTAATACCTTTAATCAAATAAAATCTAGTGCTTACAGACTCTGAAACACCATTAATAGTTATCTGGTCAGCAACATAACCTTGATTAGGTGATATTTTTAGTGTTACATCTCCTCCATTTACAACTCTAACGTTGCCACTAGGTGTAACGCTTCCATTTTGTTCAGAAATTATATTAACAGAATGATTCTTGTTTTGAGGATTTATACCGAAACCATATCTAATGTAGTTATTTACATTATTTGCTGAATATTTTTGATCCCAAGAATATTTAGATTGTTGCATGGCTTTATCTATAAAATATTCATAATTATTATTTGGTCTGTTACTAGATTCAATTAAATTTAAATAAGATTCTATATCTCTTGTTGGATCATAGAAATTTGGCATCTCAAGAATAGGATTATTTTCTTGAGTTAAAGCAAACCATGTACTTGAAGAAACTGAGTTTCTAACATCTGTTCTAAACCAACCTTTTGGCCAATGTGTCGGCGGATTACTTTCAGCGGAATAGTAGGTGTTTGAATCAAATACTACTCCAGTTGTTGTTGGGCTACTATTATTTTTAAGAGATGCTGAAAAACCAGAGTTTGGTTGAATGAAATAATTATCGGACATTGAAAAGTTAACATGATTATTAGTTGTAATTTCTAATGCATAAGCCCTATGGTCATTAACAGAAGGCCAGCTTGTTCTTGTCCAATCATATACAACATTATTTGTAACACTAACATCTCTTAAAATATCATCTCCTCCAAAATTTAATCCTGTTATTCCAGTAGCAGCAGTAGCCAAAGGTCCTGATTTCAAAATAATATTTCCTTCTACATTCAATCCAACTATTCTGCTTGTTCCTGTATTATCTTTAACTTTTTTAATACTTCCAAAAGTTATACCGACACCTTGTGGCTGACCGTCGATATCTCTAGCTCCTAAAATAACATTATTTTTTACATTTGCATTTATATCAACACCACCTGTATTTTCTACGTGACCAACTGCAATAGATACTGGATTATTCAAATATAAATTATTTTCTATTAAACCACCCATTCTAAGTTGAATCCCTCCAGAAGCACCGTTACTGTCAATATTTCCTATAACCTTCGTATTACTAAAACCATTTTTTAAATACATATTTCTATTAAAGATAGTTGATACAGGTAGTCCGGCGTTTCTTATAGAATTTAACCAAGCAGCAGAACTTATATCAGTTCCAGATGAATCTGCTCCTGTATAAGTCTTAATGGCGTATGTTGGGTTTGACCCATAAACACTTTTCATTTTTAATACTTTACCAACAGACATCCAATCAAAATCAACTACACCAACCCCAACAACATTATTTATAGAATTTTCCAAAACAACAGCAACATCATCCATATTTTGAACAGAGGTAAAATCAACATTATCTATAGAATATGTAATATTATTTATGACAATATTAAATTTTCCACTGGTTATATTTGACCATTGAGTATAGTCTGAATTTGGCCCTGTTAAAACATAATTAAAATCATCGTTCCATCCATTATGATGAAGAACATTTTCTTCTACCAACAAAGGTCCTGATGTTTCTGTATAAATACCTTGACTATGAGAATTTATTGAATAGTTATTGGCAATAATATTTCTTCTTATTTCAATTTTTCCTATGTTAGATCTTGTTCTTATATCTTGACCAAATTTTTGATCTTGAACAATCAAACCTGTATATTCCAATTTATTATCTTCTACAATAATATCTGAAGCACCGTCAGTCAAAAACATTGCAATCTCACCCCAACCCAAAGAAGTAAATTCTTCCCTACTTGGGTCTTTTGTTGTTTGAATTATATTTAAACCTATTATACTCAAATTCTTTACAGAACCCCATATAGCTATAGATCTATCAAAATAATTAGATTGTATTATAGGTCTCTCCGCAGATTGTCCGTAGCTCGAAATAAGAATTGGGTTTTCAGGACTTATACCACTCTTGTACCAATTACCAAATTTTTCTCCAACCCAAGTATCACCTCTTTTTAATAATAACCAATCTGAACTATTATCCCTTATTAAAGAAACTGCAGAAGATATTGTTTTCTTTGGAGAATTAGGACTTAAACCATCATTTGAATCATTACCAGAACTTGATGAAACATATACAATTCTAGTTGAACTTGCAGGATCATAAGTTGTCCAACCTTCTTTCATCTCTCTTTGTTCAGATAATTCATCATCATCAGGCCCAATACATCCTTTATCATACTGCCAATCAATCAATCCATCTCCATCATTATCAATACCGTCTGAACACTTGCCCGTCCCAACTATATTGGCAGTTGTTCTAACAAGATTCTCTGTAGATGTAGCAATATTACCTGCCTTATCTTTTACATATGTAATGACAACATATTTACTTTCTTTTTGTGCACCATAAAATTCCCATGCGTCTGCTGTTGTTGATGAGACTGCACCTGTAACTATTTCTTTGTATCTAAAAGGTTGAAGATCTAGACCGGAAGCATCGTCATTAGCATTTGTTGTTGTAGCTATGAAGCTTTGATTTGTTACATTATAAAATTGTGTAGTTCCAATATTAGGCATTACAGTATCTATTCCAAAAGCAACCCCAGCATTAGCCTCAACCCAAGTAGAAGTTGCAAATGTATCACTA
>CAYYEF010000014.1:10788-15451 GCA_964470825.1 uncultured Candidatus Saccharibacteria bacterium
AATTACCCCATGTGGTACCAACATTCCAATTACCGTTTGTTGAGTCGTTGAAGGAAAGTCCGGAAGAACTGCTTGCTGTATTTAGAATAAAAGCAACCCCAGCATTAGCCTCAACCCAAGTAGAAGTTGCAAATGTATCACTAACTCTAACGCGCCAATGATATTGACCATCGGCTAGTGCAGGAGAAACTGTATGACTAGTTAGACCAGGAGACATTAGGTTTGATGTAAAATCAATTTCTGGTGAAGAATAATCAGAGTTGTTGTCTACTTGAATTTGATAACGTACTGTATCTCCTTCTGGGTCGTAAGTTCTAAAGGTTAGGGTTGGGGTATTTACATTTGTCCAAGAAAAATTAACCATTTCTAAAGGTCCCAAATTATCAATTAAGGATTCAACATTCCCCCCAAAACCCCAATTAAGATTTCCCCCTCCATCAACTCCATTTGAAATCTTTACTCTCAAACCACTTGAAGCATCTGAATCAGAAACATTTACATAATTTACATTTGATGTACCTAAATATTTTAGGTACCAAGGAGTACCAATAACAGATGATTTTAGATTCAAAATATCATCTTCATCAAAACCATTTAAGATAAGTTGTCCATTGATCGTAGTTGTACTGTTTGCCCCGAAGCTCAAGTATGGTGAATAGGAGTCATTTAGAGAATCAATCTTTGATAGATTGAAGAAACTTGTGTTACCAAGAATATTTTGATCTAAACCATTCAAACTGACGGTTCCGGAATTGTGTGTAAATGTACCGTTGTTTGTCCAATTACCAGATACTGTAATTGCAGCATTAGTTGCAGGTTGAAATATTGCATTTTGATCAATTAAGATATCTTTAAATGATGAATTGTTCTTAACTCTGAAAGTTCCATTTTTAATATGTAAAGTATTAGCTACAGATATTGAGCTAGTTGCAGATACTGTAGAAGAGGCTTGGTTGTCGATGGTAAGATTGTAGAAAGAAGTTGATGATGCGGTTCCATCAATTGTTTGAGTTGTAGTACCGTTGAATACAACTGTTGATTGTGTGTAATTGAAAGTGTTGTTGTTAATCAACTTACCTCCAATTTTTAATGTTGAATTGTCTGAGTTAAGAATATTACTTCCTAATGTTGTACCTGGGTGGATAAGGATATCACTTGTGATATTGATTGTTGAAGTTCCTGCATTGAAAGTAGCGTTACGACTTGTAATAGCACTACCGATGTATAGATTTCTGGCATTAACAGTATATCCATCTGTATATAATATAGCTCTAATACCAATACCATTTGGATCAAGAGTAAAATTACCAGCAGTGATATCTCCTGTTAATCTACATCCAGCTGGTGTAAGTCCTGGACATCCATCAAGTAAGAATCCAGCGTTACCGAAGTTGGTACCTGGTATATTTGTAACCTGTGATCTAAATGAGAAAAGCAAATTACCAAAAACATTAGTCCATGTAGCTCCACGATTTACAAAAGAACCTCTAAGAAATATTGTTCTGTTTCCACTTAAACCATCATCTTTAATGACAGAAGTACCATCTCCTGTAGTAAATATACTTCCATTACTTTCAATACTTACATTGCTTGTGATTGTTGTAGTAATACCGTTGCCTTGTGTTAGGAATTTGAAAGAGTTTCCTGTGTTTGGGTTTGATAGTCTTCCTGTACCATTAAGATATACTTGTGCATTACTTGAAGGAAAGATTCCGGCAACATCTGAGATCATAAGGTCTCTACCAACATCAATACGTGAAGAGTTTGAGGTTAATAGTCCAGAGGTGATGATTAAATCATTTTTGATATTAAGAGAATAATTGTTAGTTGTTGTATTTAAAATACCACCTGAGATAGTAATGGAATTTGCAGATGCACCACTAGTTAAAGTTACTGTGTTTGAATCAATTACAACAGTATCATCGATACCTGGATAATCTACACCTTCGACACAATTTGAGGTACATGAATTACCCCATGTGGTACCAACATTCCAATTACCGTTTGTTGAGTCGTTGAAGGAGGCCGCTTTTACAAAATGAAATACCGCAAGAGAGGCTATTAAAAAAAATAAAATACTTATAAATAAAAATTTATTATTCTTTTTACTTAGATTTATAAAATACTTACCCATAAATTATTCTATAAATAATAACACCGGTAATTATAATCTCAAAATAATAATTTATTGTGTTATTTATATAAATTATCCTTTAAAAAATTAACGACAATATCTTGTATTTCATCTTTCTCAAAATCTCCCCCACCATGAGTACCTCCTGGGAGAAGATAATATTTTGCACGATCTTCACCAAATTTTTGTTTTATAGCATTAAATAACTTTTCTGATTGTGGTGCACCGATCATAGGATCAATTGCGCCGTGCATTATCAAAAAATTAGGTATGTCGTTAACACTATTTAAATATGATAGTAGACTAGCCTTATCGCTCAAATCTTTATTTTCAGATATGGTAAATCCCATAAGAGCTGATTCTGGCGAATTAGCATCTCCATTTTTTCCTGTCTTTCTTGTAACTCCTGTTTTTTCCATATCTTCATCCATCGTATAAAAATCAACAGGACCGAACCAATCAATTACGGCTTTTATTTTAATATCTTCATTTTCAGATAAAAGTATTCCTGAAGCAGAAGAAAGATAACCACCAGCTGATGAACCAAAAATAGCAATATTATCTTTATCTATAGAATATAATTCTGAATTTTTACCCAAAAAGTTTATGGCATTTTTTATATCTTCCAATTGTGCTGGCCATATAGCCTCTGAACTTAATCTGTAATTAATACTCACAACTATAATTTCCTCTTTTAAAAACCTATCTAAATATTGAGGATTTTCTTTTGATCCAAATTTAAAGGCCCCACCATGAATCCAAATAACTGCTGGATATTTTTGCTTTCCAGTGTTTGGTATGTATATATCTAAAATATTATTTGAAGATATATTTGAATAAGAGATATCTTTAAATTCTTTAGTGGTCTGATTTGTATTAGAGGTTTTATCTTTATTTAGATATAAATACAAAAAAAATAAGGAAGTCAAAGATATTATAACTATAAATAATAAAATAATTTTTTTAAGCATTAATAAATATTAACATTTAATTATTTATATGTCTTTTTTAAAAAAATATATTTGCGGAGAGTAAGGGATTTGAACCCTTGATGGAGTTTCCCCCATACCACCTTTCCAAGGTGGCGCACTAGACCACTATGCGAACTCTCCAGGAATTATCAGAAATTTATTTTATTTCCAATCCTCTTAAAGCAGCCACCCTTTCTGAAATAGGAGGATGTGTTGAAAATATCTTTTCAAAAAAACCAACTTTTCCATCTTTCTTATCACTAAAAGGACTAGCAATAAAAAGATGGGCGGTCGCATGATTAGCCCTTTTCATATTCTTTCCACTGTATGCAGAAATTTTTTCTAAAGCAGATGCCAAACCTTCTGGATATCTTGTTAGGAGCGCTCCTGTTGCATCAGCCAAAAATTCTCTTTTTCTTGAAATGGCGAGCTGAATCATTGTTGCAAAAATTGGAGAAAGTATCATAAGAACCAAACCAATAATTAACAAAACGGCATTACCTTTACTATCTCTATCACTGCTTGTAAATTGTGCTCTCATGAAAAAATCAGCAAGCATAGTTACCAATCCAACTAATATAACAACCACTGTTTGAAGTAAAATATCTCTATTACCTATGTGTGCCAATTCATGAGCAATAACACCCTCAAGCTCCGTTCTGTCTAAAGTTTGTAATAAACCTGTAGTAACAGCAACAACAGCATGCTCTTTATTTCTACCTGTTGCAAATGCGTTTGGAACAGGATCATTAATAACATAGAGTTTTGGCATAGGAAGACCTGCGGTGATAGCTAAATTTTCAGTCAAAGTATAAAGATCATAATACTGATCTTTTAGAGCAGGTTTTGCCCCAGAAATAGAAAGCACAATTTTATCTGAATACCAATAACTGAAAATATTCATGAAAATACTGAATCCAATAGCAAAGTAAAAGATTGCAGCATTACCATAATAATAACTAGCGAACCAACCTATGAAAATTATAAGTATGAAAAACACAGACATGAGAACCCATGTTTTTAAAATATTAGAATCTTGATTTTTATATAAGTTCGGAGCCATTTTTAAATATTATTTTTTATTTATCTTATTATTAAAATTATCAGCAGTAATAATTTCAGGAATTTTATCTCTAATTAATTTATTGTAAGTCTTCATCTTTAGAATTATCATTTACATATAAATCATAAGCAATTTCAATTCTTTTTTTAGCACTATCTGACAAAAATTTAGCTTCGGGACCATTGAATAATCTATCGATAAATTCTGGAAAACGACTATCTGTTTCGTTCATTGTTTTTTCTATAACACTAGAAATCGCTGAGACTGTTTCTTCTTCATTTTGTCCTTCAGATAATTCGGCTTGAGCCAACTTTAAAATAAATTCAAAATTTGCATCAAGTATTTCTGCAGGATTTTTAGCTTTTTCAAAACCTTCCATAATTTAATTTTTATTTTTTAATTAGAACTTTACTTCGACTGGATTTTTAGCAGCTTCTTCTCCTTCACTAAGTTCAAAGAATTCTCTTTTTGAAGTTTTAATCATACTAGCAACGA
>CAYYEF010000015.1:0-13235 GCA_964470825.1 uncultured Candidatus Saccharibacteria bacterium
TCTCTAAATGGTGACCTTACGGGGAATCGAACCCCGATTTGGAGCTTGAAAAGCTCCCGTCCTAACCGTTAGACGATAAGGCCAGTGGGAAATACTATAACATTTTAGCGAAAAATGGCAAATCAAAATTTAGAAACTTTTATCTAATCCTAAAAGAATATACAATTAAATATAGCCTGGAAAGATGGCTGAGAGGTTGAAAGCACCGCTTTCGAAAAGCGGCATGGACGAAAGTTCATCGAGGGTTCAAATCCCTCTCTTTCCGCAAAAAAATAATTGATGAAAACTTGAAATCGTCAATTCTTATAGTAAGATAGTTTTTAAGCGCGGTTAGCTCAGTTGGTAGAGCGCCACATTGACGTTGTGGATGTCAGGGGTTCGAATCCCTTATCGCGCACATGATAATTCTAGGTATAGAAACTTCATGTGATGAAACTGCCCTGTCTTTAATCGAAGCTACAGGTGATATTACCCTACCTAAATTTAAAATTATTGGCACAGCCTTACATTCACAAATTGAAACTCATTCTCAATATGGGGGCGTTTTTCCAATGATGGCAAAACGCGAACATACAAAAAATATTATTCCTCTTTTTAATTCTTTAATGGAAAAAAATATTTTAGAAAAAGTTTCAGATCCAGTAATCTTAGAGGAATCAACTAAAAACTCTATTCGAGAAATTTTTAAAAAAGAAACTGAATTAGCAGAAAATTTTATTGAATATATTTCAAAAATTCCAAAACAAAAAATAGACATGATTGCAGTTACCAGTGGTCCTGGTCTTGAACCAGCTCTTTGGGTTGGTATTAATTTCGCCAAAGCTTTATCTCTAGCTTGGAATACCCCCCTTCTGCCAGTAAATCATATGGAGGGTCATATATTATCAGTTTTAAGTGAAGCGAATTTTGAACAAAACAAGCTTTCAAATATTAATTTCCCTGCTATCGCATTGTTAATTTCTGGTGGCCACACTGAAATTGTTTTAGTTAAAAATTTTGGAAATTATAAAATTATTGGCCAGACAAAAGACGATGCTGTTGGTGAAGCTTTTGATAAAGTGGCTAGAATTCTTGATTTACCATATCCTGGAGGCCCAAAAATTTCCAAACTCGCAGAAGAAGCTGGAGAAAAAATTCCAGAAATTAAATTACCTAGACCAATGCTTAATACTCCTGATTTAGACTTTTCATTTTCTGGTTTAAAAACTGCAGTACTTTATTTAGTAAAAAATTTAAAAGAACAAAATTTATATAATGAAGATATCAAAAAATTAATTGCTAAAGAATTTCAAGATGCCAGCATAGAAGTACTTTCTAAAAAAGTTAATCGAGCCATTAACGAACATGCTGCTCAAAGTCTAATCATTGGAGGTGGAGTTATTGCTAACACAGAAATTCGTAAAGAATTTATGAAACTTAATAATGAATTTTTCAAAGTATACATTCCAGAAATCTCCTTAACAACAGATAATGCTGTAATGATTGCTTTTGCTGGATACATCTCTCAATTTAATAAAGCTCCTAAAATTAATCCAGATATCAAGGCTGAGGGTAATCTAAAATTTTAATTAAAACTGATTTTTAATTATAGACTTAAAACACTTTAAAAAACCTTATTTTGTGGTAATATTTTGATATGTCACAAATTCCAGAAAAATTTTTAAAGCCTTACGATTCAACAGAAACCGAATCTAGAATATATAAATTATGGGAAGAATCAGGTCTTTTTAATCCTGACGTTTCTATTAAAAAAGGATTTACCAAACCAGATGCGCAATCTTTCTCTATTGTCTTACCTCCACCGAATGTAACTGGAGTACTTCATATGGGTCATGCCTCAATGTTAACCATAGAAGACATCATGGTTCGTTACCATAGAATGACTGGCAAAAAAACTCTTTGGCTTCCTGGAACTGATCACGCGGCTATTGCTACCCAATCAGTAGTTGAGAAAAAATTAGCCAAAGAAGGAATTAAGAAAACTGATTTAGGTCGGGAAAAATTTTTAGAAAAAATCCAAGAATTCGTAGATCAAAGTAAGAGCACGATAACAAAACAAACAAAATCTATGGGCGCTTCTCTTGATTGGAGTCGTGAAGCTTTTACTTTAGATGAAAAAAGAGAGTTGGCTGTTAGAACTGCTTTCAAAAAAATGTATGAGGATGGTCTAATTTATCGTGGTTATAGAATTGTTAATTGGGATCCTAAAGGTCAAACTACTATATCTGATGATGAGGTTGTTTACGAACCAAATAAAGCAAAATTATATTATTTTAAATATTCAGATGACTTACCTATTACTATTGCTACTACTCGTCCTGAAACTAAAGTTGGTGATACTGGTATAGCTGTTAATCCAAGCGATGAAAGATATAAAGATTTTATCGGAAAAAATTTCAAGGTTAATTTCTGCGGAACTGAACTTAATCTAAAAGTATTTGGTGATGAAGGGGTTGATCCAGAATTTGGAACTGGTGCCGTTGGAGTTACTCCTGCTCACAGTTTTGCTGATTTTGATATGGCTAAAAAAAATAATTTGGAAATCATTCCGGTTATTAATGAATTTGCCAAAATGTCTATTGATAATCCTCTACTAAAAGACAAGAAAACAACAGAGGCTAGAGAAATAATTGTTAAGTGGCTTGAAGAAAATAATCTTTTAGAAAAAGTTGAAGAATTTGATCAAAATATTTCAACAGCTGAAAGAACAGGCGGAATTGTTGAGCCGTTGCCTAAACTACAATGGTTTATTGATGTAAATAAAGAAATTGTTGTTAAAGATAAGAAGACAACCCTAAAAGAAATAATGCGCACTTCTGTAGAAAGCGGGAATATAAATATCCTACCAGATCGTTTTGAAAAGATTTATTACCACTGGATAAATAATTTAAATGATTGGTGTATTTCTAGACAAATTTGGTATGGTCATCAAATCCCTGTTTGGTATAAAAATAAAGGTTTGGAAAATGAAGAAATTTATGTCGACATAAAAGCGCCTGAGGGTTCTGATTGGATTCAAGATCCAGATACACTAGATACTTGGTTTTCTTCAGGTTTATGGACCTTTTCAACTCTTGGTTGGCCACATCAAACAGAAGACATAAAAACATATCACCCTACTAATGTTCTGGAAACTGGAACAGATATTATTTTCTTTTGGGTAGCAAGAATGATTCTCATGTCTGGATATTTGCTTGGAGAAGTTCCATTCAAGACTGTTTATCTTCATGGAATTGTAAGAGATGCTCAAGGTAGGAAGCTTTCAAAATCACTTGGTAATGGTGGTGATCCAATTGAAATGGCTAATAAATTTGGAGCAGACGCGGTTAGAATGTCTCTAATTGTTGGTGTTGGACCAGGAAACGATTTGAATCTTTCTGAAGACAAAATCAGAGCTTATAAAAAATTTGGAAATAAGATTTGGAACGCTAGTCGATTTGTTATGGAAAGTATTTCAGATGAAAATGGAAAAATTCCAGACTTTAAATCAATTAATCTGTGTCAGGAAGATCAAAAAATTATGGACGAATATTTTGAATTTAAAAAAGAGATTACTGATGATATGGAAAATTTCAGATTTTATTTGGCGAGTGAAAAAATTTATCACTACTTTTGGCACACTTTTGCTGATATAATAATTGAGCAAAGCAAAGATTTTATAAATATAAAAGAAGCTCAAGATTCAGAAAAAATTTCTAGAAAAATTTCTCGTCAAAAACTTCTTTACACTTTGCTTATAGAAAACTTAAAAGCCATTCACCCATTTATGCCTTTTGTTACAGAAGAAATTTGGCAAAACCTACCAACAAAAGAAACAGAATATCTGATGGTTGCCGGTTGGTAATAAAATTTTAAAATGCACATTTTAAACACAGTTCTTTTAGCAATTTTAGGAGGAGTCCTACCAGCCTTAGCTTGGCTTTCCTTTTGGCTTCGAGAAGATTCTCACCCCGAACCCAAAAAACTAATCTTTAAATCATTTTTATATGGAATGTGTGCTGTGCCTTTTGCATTAGTTGCCCAATTTATAATAAATAGTATTTTTATTCAAGGTCAAAGTATTCAAACTGTTTTTTTTACAAATTACCCAATTGCAATTCTTTCAATAATACTATGGGCAGCCTCTGAAGAATATTTTAAATATAAAGCAGCATACAACAGCGGATTAAGTAATAAAGAAAATAATGAGCCCATTGACCCGATGATTTATATGATTACAGCTGCTCTTGGATTTTCAGCCTTAGAAAATACTCTTTTCATATTTTGGCCCTTACTGGCGGGCGATTCTACAACAGCTTTTTTGACTGGTAATATGCGTTTTATAGGGGCTACAATGCTTCATGTGGCAACTTCTGCAATTATTGGTATATTTGCTAGTTTTAGTTTTTATAAAAACCAAGATTTTAAGAAAAAGAATATTTTGATTGGATTTATTATAGCTATTTCATTGCATACAATCTTTAATTCTTTTATAATTAGGTCTGAGGAATTCACCCTGATTGGATTTGGTACTGTATGGTTGACAATAATTTTAATTATTATGATTTTTGAAAAGGTGAAGAAAATTTATATTAAAAAGCAATCACAAAAATAATTATTATGAAGAAAAAAAGATCATTTTTTGAAAGAATAACAGGAGGTGTTAAGGTCGATGATGAATTTGATGATTTCGATAACGAAGAAGATCTAATAGAGCACGAAGAAAACTATTCCGTTAGAAATAACTTTGAAGAAAATACAAGCACCTTAGGTGGAGAATTATCTGTAGACGTGATTAATACATCTAATGAGATTATTATCAAAGCAATGGTTGCTGGAGTAAAACCCCAAGACTTAGATGTTCAGATTTCTCGTGACATGGTTACCATTGTTGGTAGTAGAGAAGAAAGTAGCGAGGTCTCAGAACAAGACTATTATCATAAAGAATTATACTGGGGTTCATTTTCTAGAAATATTTTATTACCAGAAGAAGTTGATGTCGAAATGGCTGAAGCTAGAGAAAAACACGGACTATTAGAAATAAGATTACCTAAAATAGACAAAGGAAGAAAAACAAAGTTGCAAATCAAAAGTAATTAAACAAAAAACTCGCTAATTTTAGCGAGTTTTTTATTATGGTGTCAGGAGCCGGGCTTGAACCGGCGACCCTTCCCTCTTCAGGGGAATGCTCTACCAACTGAGCTATCCTGACTTTTATTTTAGAAGCTCCATCAATGAATTAACGTCTACTCCTTGTGTTTTTTCTTTTATATCAGATAACGCGCTAGCACTTTCTTGAATACCAGTATACATATTTATCATCTGGTTCAAATATGGTTGTAATATTGTGTAAGCTCCAATAATAATTACAAAATATACTATCCATTTTACAAATCCAAGTATAATGACCCAGCGATTTCCTGCTTGGATTTTTTTGAGAATTTTATTATTTTCCTCAACTTTTCGCTTTATATCAGCTATTTCAGCTTCTATATTAGGGTTCATAAGCAATAATTTAGCATTTTTTAATCCTTTGGGCAACATAATAAAAAAACCCTTCCTATGAGGGTTTTTTGAAGATTATTTTACGTTCAAACAAAGATGATCCATACACATCATCAATTTTTACCGAGGTATATACTTGGAAAATCATCCTTCTTCTGAACAAAACAGTTACACTTCTGTAATATTTATCATGTACAGATTCCGGAATAATAATATATTTTGGTAAAGATCTTGATGCTAATAAATTTTTTATTCTGACCACTTCCCTTGAAATACGATCAGTGAAGTCAGAAATATTATCGGCAGTACAAATCATAAGTTTTCCATCTGAACATACCTTTTTAATAAAATCTAGAGTATTTATATCCATACTCTCCTGTTCAGATAATCCAAAATAGCTTCTATCAATAATGACCAATCCAAGGTTATCCAAAATGCTTGAAATTATAGGGTGTGTATTTTTTTTCATTAAAAGAACCTCGTGGATAAGGCTATAATTTAATATTTTGTTTGTCTAGTGCCCACGGCAGGAATCGAACCCACAACTATCCCTTAGGACGGGACTGTTATATCCATTTAACTACGAGGGCAGAACTTAAATTTAACACAAACAAAAAACAGATGCTATTTTACATCTGTTTTTATATTATTCAATTAAATTAATTTTGATAAAAAATTTAAAGATTTAATAATTGTCTTAATCTATTCTCATCAAAACCTACAGTGATTTCACCATCAATATCAATAACAGGAACTCCCATCTGACCTGATTTTTGGACCATGTCTTGACGTTTTTCTAAGTCTGTTGCTACGTTATATTCAGTATAGGAAATACCATTATCATTAAAAAAATCCTTGGCATAGTGACAGAAAGTACATGTTGGGGTTGAGTATATTTCTACTTTTGACATATATATTATTATTAAAACTTATAAAGGTCTAGATATTGTATCAATTTTTTAAATAAAACAAAATTAGTTTGAAGGGGTGTTTTTCTTTTCATCTCCAATCAAAATAGTCTGCTCTCCTTCCTTTACAAGATCAAATCTTTCTCGTAATTCTTGTTCTACGCCGACAGGACTATTCAAACTATTTATTTTTTTCTGCAGATTTTCTTTTCTTTTTTGTAAATCTAAAAGCTCAGTTTCAACTCTCTCTTTACGTTTATTACTTTCAACTGTCTTCTGATAAAAATCCCAAGTAGCCTTAAAAAATAAAAAGAGAACGACGAGAATGATAACCAAAACAAACCTAGAATATAATATATTTTTAATTTTTTTCTTTTTTTGAAACTCTAACATTGATAATTTTTATAAATGGATTTTTTCTATAATTATGATATATTCTAACACATATGTCATTATTATTTCATAAGAAAAGCCGAAAAATCATGAAAAGATTGTTCGCATTTATTGGTATTGTGGTAGTAATCAGTATGGTCTTATTATACGCTCCTGGATTAATTCAACTCTTCAAATAAATTAATTATAGTATAAGTAAAAACGACTAGTAAAATACTAGTCGTTTTTCATCATTTTCAAGAATACATCTTGACCAATGTTAACCTTACCTCTCTCAAGCATTTTCTTTTTACCTTTCTTTTGTTTTTCCCGCAACTTCATTTTTCGAGTAATGTCTCCTCCATACATATGCTGAGTAACATCTTTTCGTAATGCGGAAAGTGTTTTTGAAGAAATAATTCTTCCAAGAGCTTTTGCCTGAACTTTTGTAGCAAACATTTGACGAGGCAAAATATCGTACAATTTTTCTACCATTTTTTCTGCCTCAAGCTCAACTCTATATTTTGAAACAATTCGAGAGAAAGCCGGAACAAGTTCCTCTGCCACAAATATCTCTATTTTGGCCACATCTGCATCTCTAAAATCTGTAATTTCATAAGACAAAGAAGCATAGCCAGAGGAAGCGCTTTTTAGCTCATCAAAGAAACCACGCATTAATTCACGCAAAGGCATTTCTACCTCTAAAGCACTCCTATTATCACCTAAATTATCGGTATTATTAGCCATAGCCTCATGAGAATATAGAACCTGCATAACAGGACCCAAATAGTCATTAGGGAGGATAATTTTGGCCATAATCCACGGTTCTTCAACCTTTTCAATCAAACCGTAGTCTGGAAAAGCATTTGCTGAATAAGCGTTAAAACGATGACCTTTGTTATCTGTAATAAAATAGTTAATACTTGGAGAAGTTACTACTAGATCAAGTGTAAATTCTCTCTTTAATCTTTCAGTAATAATTTCCATATGAAGCATTCCCAAAAATCCACAACGAAATCCTCTACCTAAAATACCAGAGCTTTCCTCTTCAAAAGAAAGTGAAGAGTCTGTTAATTTTAATCTAAATAACGCAAGTCGAAGCTCATCAAAATCATCTTGACTCTCAGGAAAAACACTAGCCCAAACAACAGGTTTAGGATTATCGTATCCAGCCAAAGCGGGTGCAGGGTTCTTTAGAGTAGTAACAGTATCTCCAACAGAAGCAACTCCAGGTTCTTTGATGCCAGTCACAATATATCCGATTTCTCCCATTCTTAATTCGTTTTCTTTAAATTCATTTGGGCGAAATGTTCCGATCTCACTAGCCTTAAATTTTTTCTGACTTGCAACAAATTGCATTTCATCTCCGGTCTTAACTTGCCCATCAAAAATTCTTGTATATAAAATAACTCCTCGATGATTTGAATATTGAAAATCAAAAATTAAAGCTCTGTTACCTTTCTCATGTGAACCACCAGAAGGATCTGGAACTTTTTTAATAATTTCATCAAGTAAAGCAGGAACACCCTCTCCTGTTTTTCCAGAGGTCTTCATAATATCTTCTTTTTTACATCCCAAAAGTTTTACAATTTCATCACTAACATCATCCACACGAGAACGAGGAGAATCAATTTTTGACAAAACCGGAATAATTACCAAACCAGTTTTTTTTGCCATTTCTAGAGTTGTAAGAGTTTGAGCTTGAACACCTTGAGTACTATCAACCAAAAGAATAGCTCCCTCAACAGCTTTTAGGGCTCTTGAAACTTCATAAGAAAAATCAATATGTCCAGGAGTATCAATAAGATTCAAGACATATTCTTGATCTTGAAATCTATGAACCATTCTAACTGGACGCATTTTAATAGTAATACCTCTCTCCCGCTCAAGCTCCATGTCATCTAAAACCTGGTCTTTCATTAGACGAGCCTCAATAGTTTTAGTAACTTCAAGCATGCGGTCTGCCAATGTAGACTTACCATGATCAATATGAGCAATGATGGAAAAATTTCTTATATTATTAGCCATGTTGTTGTAGAAGTCATACTACCATAAAAACTTAATTTTAAAAGCTAAAAATGAAATGTTTTAAAGCTCTTCTTGTCCAGAAACAATTGGTTTAACTTTCCAAATTTTACCACGTAAAGTCTTCCAAACTTCTCTAATTTCAGCGTTACCTATAATTATCAAAATAATTAATCCAAAAAATAAACCTACTATCCCTGATAAGAAACCTTGGGCAAAAACCCCTAATGTTGTTTCGAGATCAAAAATATTATCAAATAGCTGCAAACAAGTATAAGAGAAATATCCAATAACAAGTGACGCTGTTAAACTATGAAAAAATGGTCTCTTTAAACAAGATGTAATATTCCCGAAATCTTTTTCAAAACTTATCCATAAAATAATAGCATTAAGAATCATACCGATAGAAAAAGCTAAAGGTAAAACTAAAATTTCTGTTCCAGATAAATTTGAAACTCTCAAAATACCGTCAAAAAAGAATTTGAGAGTTTCATCTACTCTATACCACCACATTAAAATAAATACTGCTGCAATTGTAAATATTGTTGAAAATAGACTATAAATAACAGGTTTTACGGTACTACCTGCAGAATAATAGCCGCGAACAAAAAGTAGTATGATGCTTTGAGCCAAAATAGAGACCGCAAACAAAGCAAGAGCTGCAGCAGTTAATCTAGTGTCATTCCATCCAAATTCACCAGATCCAAGAATTGTTCTTACTATTTGAGCTCTTAATACTATAAATAGAACAGTTGCAGGTAAAGACCAAAAAATAATATGCTTTGCTGCGTTAGAAACTTGCTTCAAAAATTCTTCTTTTTTTCCAGAGGCATATAAACGTGACAAAGTTGGAAAAGCAGCCAAAGAATAACTAACACCAATAATAGAAAGAGGTACCGATTGTAAATTATTAGCAAATCCAAAAATAGTAATTGATCCAACTGCTAAAGTTGATGAGATAGAAAAAAGAACAAGTGTAGTAATTTGAGAAGAAGTTAATGCTAAAGTTCTAGGAAGTGAGAGCGAGATAACTTTTTTTACCGAAGCCCAATCAATATTTAAAGTTAGACAAGGTAATGTTTTTTTACTTACAATAAAAGGGATCTGAATAATAAGATGCATTATTACTCCGAGCACAACTCCGTAAACTAAACCATAAATTCCAAATATCGGATAAAAGTATAATATACCAATTACAACCCCAACATTATAAAGAATAGGGCTAATAGCGTAAATAAAAAATCTTTTATAAGCCTGAACAATTCCTCCTAATAACTGTGATATACCTAAGAACAAAGGTGATAATAATAGAATTCTTGTCATATCAATTAAATATTTTTGATATTCTGGATCAGAAATACCTGGTAAAATAAATTTCAATATCTGAGGTGTAAAAATAAGTGCTCCAATACAAATTAATACTGTTAAAGAAATGAAAACAGTAAAAACACTATTAATTGTTCTTTTAAATTTTTGACTATCAACAATTGTTTGAGAAAAAATTGGAATTAATACAGAAGCACTTACAAAAGTAGTAGATACTATAAAAATAAGATCAGGAATTCTAAAAGATGCATAATAAACATCTAAAATAGCTGATGCGCCGAAATGATGAGCCAGCATTCTATCTCTTACCAAAGAAAGTATTTGAGCAAAAATAGTAAATAAAGCTAACAAATAGGCAGCTTCATGCAATCCATTTATTTCCCTGCCAACTAATCTGAAAAATTTCTTAACCATTTTTATTCTTGATTACCATTATTATCTTCTATAGGTAAATCTTCTACAGCCTCTCCTTGATTTTCTTTTATTATTAATTGTCCTGTTTTTATTTTTTCTAATATATTTTTAATTTCTTGATTATCTGGATTTAATATTACTAAATCTTCAAATTGAGAAGCCGCTTCATTATTTCTACCTAATTGATAATAACTTAAACCTAGAAAATATTTTGCATTTGAGTAGTAAGGATCTCTAATAACTGCATTTTCAAAAGCAGATACAGAATTTAAATATTGTTTATTTTCATATCTCAGTAAACCTAATTGGAAATATGCCCCTGGGTCATTAGGTTTTAATAATACGGCCTGTTCTACTTTTAAAATGGCTTCTTCTATCTTACCTTCTAAAACATCAATCTGAGCTAATAGATATATAGCCTCTGTATAATTTGATTTTATTTTAAGAGATTCAGAAATTAAAGATCTTGCTGATTCATAGTTTTTATTATAAATTTCTAGTCTAGCCAAAGATATATATATTTCTGGATTATCTTTATTTTTCTCTTTTGCTATCAAATAATTTTGTTTTGAATTTTCATACACACCTTGAATATTTAACGGTAATAAAGACTCGTAAATAGATGCTAGATTAGTATAATTAATATAATTATAAGGATCATATGAAATAGCAGCTTGGGCTGACTGTATAGAATTTGATAACACTTCTTGAAAAATCTTTACTTTATCTTCATTAGATAAATTCTGATTATTAAGTATTAATGATAAATTATTTTTTTTGATATTTGATAAAGTTCTAAAATATAAATCATTTTGATCAAATTGAAGTGTTTTAATTATGTTGTATGTTGCACTCTCTAGATTATTTGAATTTAAATCTTTTAGAGTTTTTTGATAATAAATATCTCCAGTAAACTTAGATATTGATATGTAGCTAGCTGTAATAGATAAAATTAAAATAACTATTAATATAAAGATATAAATAAAGCCAATTCTTGGGTTTGAAGTAATATTTATCTTTTTACTTTTTAAAATATTTTCTCTATATAAACAAGCCAAGAAAACACCTGTAAATATTGATGTTATGGCTAGTGTTGTTATATTAGGTACATATATAAAATTTAAAATCCATAAATATAGAGAAACTAAAAAAGAAGATACTGTGAAATATGAATTTTCATTCTCCTCTTTCTTTAAAAACATAAATCTTAGACCAAAAAACAAATAGAGTAAGAAGAACATCACCCAAGGAATTATTCCCAAAATACCTATATTCACAATAAGAGTTGGAATAAAACCATATCCAAATTTAAAATCAACATTCCAAAAATCAGATTCATTTATCTCACTTGGTTTATTTTCTATCCATGCAATATCAAATCTTGAAGGACCATAACCCAAGATGGGGTTTTTAATTAAACTTTCTTTAGCAAGATTATATGTTATAGGCATACTTGGTCTTGCCTCAATAAAATTTATCCCTAGGTAATTACTAATAATTGGAGATATACGAAAACCAGATATTATAAAGACAAAAGATATAAGAAAAACGAAAAGTGATAATTTGTTAATTTTATTTATTTTACGAAAGTTATTGTTTATAAAAACATAAATAAAAAATAAAATTGATATTGCAGAAACAACAAACCACAACTCATTAAAATTTATTATTATTAATAAAATTAGGGATAAAGAGAAAATTATATAAAGAAATATTTTATATATTTTTTTACAAGAAGAATTTATAAAATCTATAGAGATAAAAGATAATATTAAACCTATTCCAGAAAAAACAGCCAAATCATACCATTTACCAATAGTATTACTTGTTTGTGTAAGGAAAAAATTAAAATTTGGTATAAAATCAAAAAATGGTAGCTTTATTACGTGAAAAATATTTATTAATAAAATTGAAGATAGTATAGATATATATAAATATTTAATATACTTACTTTTTTGAAATAAAATAGAAATTAAAAATAACAAAACAAATACAATAATGATATTTAAACTAGAATCGAAACTTGAGCTAAAAAAAGAAATCTGAGTATTTGTAGAAAAAAAAGAACTTAATAAATAAAAAATGGGTATTAATAAAATAGAAAGACTTATTAAATTAAAAGGTAAAATAAAATGATTATCTTTTAATTTTAAAATTACTGCTATAAATAAAGATAGTGCTGTTAGATTAATGAAAATAATATTTTTAACTGAGTATATACTTGCTATATCAATAGGTAGGAAAATTATTGGTAAAATAAAAGATAAAGATAAGATTATTAGAATAGGAAGAAAACTAAAAAAAATATTTTTTTTATCCTTAATTGAAACAGATTCTATTTTCACTTTTTTATCAACCATTGTCATAAATTAGGTTTTTAATATGTAAATTATACAGTAAAAAAGCAAAAACAAAACCGGCGTTTTCACACCGGTTTTGATATTTTTAGCGCATCTATAAGCCGAATTCTGTCTTAAATATTTATTTATCTGGACCACAAATTACTTGGTGGTTCTAGCGGCACTTCCGATTACTCGGACACGGCCTTGCACAGAAGTAAGGATTTAGCCGTTTCACCCGTACGTTTCCGCACGATTAATCCTCTAACTAAATAGCCGGATTTGTGTCTCTTTCGATTCACACGTCTCTGCTCGCACCTCGTAGATTACTCTAGACGGGAGTTACCCGCTACCGTTTTTCAGACTT
>CAYYEF010000016.1:0-12630 GCA_964470825.1 uncultured Candidatus Saccharibacteria bacterium
GGGGGATGCTGCCATGAATGTTATCATCTTCTGGGGCGTTGGTCTGATGTTCTTGGGGGTTCTGACACTTATGATCAAGATGCTCATGCGCTGGTCATACGAGGATGGATTCCGCGAGGGCTACAAGCAGGCTTCATACGATGCCGCTTTAATCCAGACGCAGATAAACCACAGGTGAACCGAAACCCCGCAGAATACCAAGACCGGCCAGCGTTAGCGTTAGCGTTGGCTATCATCCAAAACCTAACAACAGACGACGCGCTTATTTTTTGCGGCGTCAAGATTCGCAGTAACAAACCAAAACACAAAACCAAATGAGCAAACTAAAAGCAAAAGACCCAAGCGCAGCCAGCCCAAGCAAACCGAAAGTATTAATCTACGGACGGCCCGGCGTTGGCAAAACGTGGCAGGCGTTGGATTTCCCATCCTGCTACTACATCGACACCGAGGGCGGGGCAGACCTGTCACACTATACCGACAAGCTCAAAGCAGCAGGAGGCGTCTATATGGGTCCGGAGGATGGCTCTCTTGACTTCCCGACCGTGCTTGAACAGTTCCAGGCGCTCGCAACTGAAAAGCACGGTTTCAAAACCGTTATCGTTGACAGCATCTCAAAACTTTTCAACGTGGCCGTCACAAACGAGGCAGAGCGGTTGGGGGACAAGAACGCATTCGGGGCAGACAAAAAGCCGGCAATCGCATTTATGCGCCGGCTGGTGGCATGGGTGAACCGTCTCGATATGAACGTCATCTTTATCGCTCACAGCAAAAGCGAGTGGGGTCTTGACGGAAAAGGGGAGCGAACCGAAATCGGACAGACCTTCGATTGCTGGGACAAGTTAGAATACGAACTGCACCTTTGCCTTGAAGTAATCAAGCAAGGCCCATCTCGTTCCGCAAGGGTCCGCAAGTCGCGACTTACCGGATTCCCTGATGGGGAGATGTTCAAATGGACGTATCCAGAATTCGCCCAGCGATACGGTCAAGACATTATCGAGGGCGTTGTCACAACTCTTGAACTGGCATCTCCGGATCAGGTTGCGGAGATCGAGCGACTTGTCTCAATCGTTAAAATCGAACCTGCAACCATTGATAAATGGAAGGCGAAGGCCGGTGCAGAAACATTTGCGGAATTCTCCGCTACGCAAGCGGCAGGCGTTATTGCCGCACTTAACAAGCAGATCAACCCTAACAAATAACAAAATGCAGTTTAAACCAAAAACAGAAAAAGAGTTGGCAGAGGCGGGATTACTTCAACCGGGCAAATATCCGTTTGAAGTGATCGAGGCGAAGGACACAATCTCAAAGGCAAGCGGCAATGACATGATCGCGCTAAAACTGCGCGTGTTTGATGGCGCTCGGCAGCAGATTATTAATGACTATCTGCTTGAGAGTGTGGCTCACAAGCTGCGCCACGCCTGCGATGTCATGGGGTTGCTGGAAGATTACAATTCTGGCGAACTCAAGGCTGACTCTCTGGTCGGAAAGTCTGGATGGGTCAAGATTGCCATCAAGAAGGATAAAACAGGGCAGTATAATGACAGCAACGAGGTCAAGGACTACGTTGCCGAGAAGGACGAGAAAGCGGAGTCGCACATCAAAGCCAAGTCAAACGGCTACGCGCCACAGGTTGACGCGGACGGGGACGATATTCCGTTCTGATCTAGTTAACCGGGGGCCGCGCATCCAAAAAACGCGGACACATAGTCGGAAATGATAAAAATGGTAAGCTATAGAAAATTCTTTGAAACGCTGCACAACTATAAGTTTTTGCACAATGATATTCCTGATGAATCATATCTTGATTGCGATGTTGTTTTAACTTGCAGGTTTGCAAAAACAATAGTCCACTTTGATCGAACATATATCTTTAAGGATGGCATAATTTCTGAGCAATCAGACTGCTATAGAAATGCAGGAGGAATGTTCCCGTCATTTAAGAAGGAAGATTGCATTGAGTATATTTTATCTGGAGATAAAAAGAAGCTTCGTGCTGATAGTAGACGTTGCCATATTTACGACGGTGATCTTAACTCAGTGAGGGAAGAGTTTGCAGTGTGGAGGGGAGTAAATGGTGAAAGAGTCCAAGCAAATGTTAAGAGTGTAATCGTCCAAAACACTCCATATATTTGCCCAAGAACCGGTTCTCCTTGGAGGATGAGCGACAACGAAGATGGGTCTGGGGTTATTTCTTCAAGGGTCTTTTTGTTTAGGCAAGCTAAAGAGTGCGATGGATGCTGCCTAGAAAGGGATTTTATTGCATGGATGATGTTTAGGCCATTTTCGGAAAAGTCACCAAGGCAGGTTATGATTGATAAGGCGAAAAACAGCGGCTCAGTGTTTATTTCGTCTGAAATGGTGGAGGCTATAGAAGATGGATATGGATATAATAGAGCATTCGATTGCTCATCCAGAGACTTCCTTAAAAGGCAAATAGAGGAACAGCATATTATTGCCAAATCAATTTTGCGGCAAGCAAAGCGCAGGTTCGCAATTAAACCGCTATCAAGAGCAGAGAAAACATTTTTCTCAATGCACTTGGCAGCATCGCAGATGAAAGCACTACTCAAATGAACAAACTAGCAATATCATTGGTAAACGAGGCTGTTGGCCTTATCGCAAACGGAATTGAATGCTGGACAAAGGCAGGAGAAATCATCGTTACGCTTTTAGACGACGGCATGACAATTCAAGAAATCTCAGAGAAGTCAGAATATCTCACAGAGGACATTGTCCGCAGATTTGAGCAACTCGGCAGAAAGCAAATCGTCCCTTCTTTGCTTGTGGCCAACTATCCGGCAGCAAGGAACCTTGTGCGCCTTGGCTACTCAGACCAGAAGAACGCGACCGAGAACGGAGTTGAGCTTCTTGTGATGAACGGAAATAAGGCTGAGACTCTTAACGTCAGCGTTGAGAACCTGGCACCAAATCAGTGCCGGCAAGTGTTCAACGGAAATTCTATCCGATCTCTTGCGGCTCAACGAGCATACATCGAAGCAAAAATGCAGGAAGCAAGGATCAGCGATCCAATCGATGTGGTTTCTGAGCCATACCGCATCAGCGGAAAGCGCGTTGTCTTTCAACGTGGTTGCGAACTCACTGCGCGCCAAATCGCGCAAATTCTAGCTGACATCGAATCCTAGCAAACAAACCGGGGCGCGCATGGTTAAAACGCGCAATATCTATTATGAAAAAATACTCAAGAATTACCACATGGATTTTGCTTAATGGAGCATTTGCAGCACTTACAATTTACGGCATTCAAGGCAATGTTGGTGCTAGCAGGCTTATTGCATTTACAGCAGGTTTCTGTGCTGCTGTGTATTGGTTCACCGCTCTTAATACGGAGCTTACAAATGAAGCAAGGAAGCGTGGTCGTCCAGTTCCAGCTTGGTTGGCTAATTCAGTAGATTCGGCAATGATTGTTTTGTTTGTTTGGAATGGGTGGTTTGCAGTAGCAATCGCATGGTTGCTCACTTCAATCGCCGAGGGATTTATCTATTCCGACAAGAAGGGGGACGCTAAATGAATGCATTTGAAAAATTGAAAGTTGGCGACCTGGTCATTTTAGAAGGAACACACGATAAAAAGATAATCCAAACTGTTTCAAAAGTAACGGCCAAGCAAATTGTTATCGGGCGAGGATTTAGGTTCCGCAGGAAAGATGGGTGCGAGATTGGAAAAGCTGATAGTTGGTATTCTCACTGGATTAAGGTTCCTACTGAGGCCGAGATTGAGGAAGCACGCGCAGCCACAGAGCGAGCAAGGATGGTTAGTTACATTAAAAACCTAAAGACAGCAGACATGTCCAATGATAGGCTGCGATCGATCTGCAACGCTATTAAGGGGGAGCTTTCCAAATGAGCGTTAACAGCCGAGCAAAAGGATGCGCAGGAGAGCGAGAATGGCGCGACGTTCTGCGAGAACAAGGCTTCACGGCTCGACGCGGCCAACAATTCGCGGGCGGATCAGATTCGCCGGATGTTATCTGCGAGGAACTGGCGGCATTGCATCAGGAGGTGAAGCGGGTGCAATCGCTCAACCTCGACAAAGCCTGCGAACAAGCAGACCGCGACGGGGCCGGCAAACATTGGATTGTAGCGCACCGCAAAAACCGGATGCCGTGGCGCGTGACGATGGGGACGGATTTGTTTTTCGCTCTGCTGCGGGATGGCTTGGAGGGGATCAAGAAATGAAAGAGCGACCAATTCTATTCTCCGCGCCGATGGTGCGCGCGATCCTGGCCGACCTCAAGGGGCAGACGCGGCGGGAATGCAAAACTCCGATCTGGACGATGCCAGATGAGATTCCGATGCCCACTGCACCACACCGATATGGCGCCGTCTCTACGTTAAAACCATGCCCATACGGCCAGCCTGGGGATCGGCTGTGGGTGCGCGAGACGTGGCGCGCTCACGAGCACAACAACGGGATCGATGGCATTCTTTACGCGGCCGATGGGTCTTTTATCCCGATCCAAAACACCCGAGAGGCGGCTGAACGCTGGATGGAAGCCCGCAGAGAAGGGAAACGTCCAGGGAACATGAGGCCCTCCATCTTCATGCCCCGCTGGGCTTCGAGGATCACGCTGGAGATCACAGGCGTTCGAGTTGAGCGGCTGCAATCTATCTCCGAAGATGATTGCCGGTCGGAGGGGTGCGGGACGGAGGAAAACCCGTGGTATGGGGACGGGATGACTCGGCATCCTTGGATAGACACATATCGACGGCTGTGGAACTCAATCAATGGGGATGGATCGTGGGGTGAGAACCCGTGGGTGTGGGTGGTTGAATTTCGGAGGGTCGAGAAATGACATACGACGAGTTTATCGCAAGCAAGGTCAAGAAATCGCAGCCATGCGGATTTTCGCCACTTGAAATCAAAGCGCCACTGTTCGACTGGCAGCGCCACGTTGTGCAATGGGCAATCAGGCAGGGGCGTGCGGCGTTGTTTGAGGATTGCGGGCTTGGCAAGACGTTGCAACAGTTGGAGTGGGCGCGGCAGGTTGCAGAGCATACTGGCGGGGCCGTTGTTGTCCTGACTCCTCTTGCCGTTGCAAACCAGACGCTAAGTGAGGCGCACAAGTTCGGGATCGACGCAAGGGTCGTTCGCCAACCAGAGCAGGTTGCGCCGGGGGTCAATATCACGAACTACGAGAAGCTGGATCTTCTGGAAGATTGCGAGTTCTCTGGCGTGGTTCTTGATGAGTCGTCCATCCTCAAAAACTTCACAGGCAAGACTCGGATCGCTCTGACTGAGAGATTCGCAAATACGCCATATCGCCTTTGCTGCACGGCTACACCGTCGCCCAATGACTATACGGAATTTGGACAGCACGCCGATTTTCTTGGGATTTGCACGCCGGCACAGATGCTTGCGACGTTCTTCATTAACGACACGTTCAATACTGGAGATTGGCGGCTAAAAAAGCACGCTGAGTCTGAGTTTTGGGCGTGGCTCGGTAGCTGGGCAGCTTGCGTCGGAAAACCGTCTGACATCGGGTTTGAGGATGACGGATACATACTTCCACGGCTCAAGATGGAGACGATCACAGTGGACGTTGACGAGCGCGCAGCGGATGGCGCGGATGAGCTTTTCAAGAACGTCACACTGTCAGCAACGACGATGCACAAAGAGTTGCGTGATACTGCGGCAGCGCGTGCGCAAGCGGTTGCTGATATGGTCAACAACTCGGATGAGCAATGGCTTGTCTGGTGCTATACAAATGTCGAGGAGGACGAGCTAACTCAGCGGATCCCAGACGCGCACGCGATCAGGGGGAGCGACCGTCCAGAACACAAGGAAAAGCGAATCGCCGGATTCCTCGACGGGTCAATCCGTGTCCTGGTTAGCAAGCCATCCATCTGCGGATATGGGATGAACTTCCAGCGTTGCCGCAACGTGGCGTTTGTTGGATTGAATTACTCGTTTGAGGATTTCTATCAGGCGCTGCGGCGGTCATATCGTTTCGGGCAGGATAAGGAAGTGAATGCCTACATCGTCCAGGCTCGGACCGAGGGCGCAATCCTAAACGTGGTGAAACACAAAATCGAGCAGCACGCTCGGATGCAAGAACAAATGAAAGTCGCGGCACTGGCGCTGCGCAAAAACGAAAAAACAATCACAATGAAGACAGATATTGAAAAGGCGGATGGCGAAGGGTGGGAGCTTTACCACGGAGACTGTGTGCGGGTCGCAAGAACCATCGCATCGGACAGCATCGGCATCTCGGTATTCTCACCACCATTTGCCGACCTGTTCACCTATTCGGCGGATGTGCAAGACATGGGAAATTGCGACGGCAAAGACGAGTTCGCGAAACAATTCCGATTCCTGATTAATGAGCTGCTGCGGATAATCAAACCGGGACGCATGGCTTGCGTGCATTGCAATGACCTGCTCAGCACGAAGTGGAAGCACGGAAGGATCGAGTTCCAGGATTTCAGCGGGGATATTGTTCGCGCATTCCGCGAGGCCGGATTCTCGTTCCATTCTCGGATCACTATTTGGAAAGATCCGGTCACTGAGATGCAACGGACGAAAGCGCACGGGTTACTTTACAAGACGTTGCTCAATGATTCCTCCTCGTCGCGCATGGGGTCGCCGGAATATCTGCTGATCTTCAAGAAGCCTGGTGATAACGCAGAGCCGATTCGCCACACAAAGGAATCCTTCAATCTCGATCAGTGGCAGGAATGGGCCTCGCCGGTCTGGATGACGATTGATCAAGGCAACGTTCTCAACAAGGAACTTGCCAGAGATTCCCACGATGAGCGCCATATCTGCCCGCTTCAACTCGATGTCATCGAGCGGGCGCTGGTCATGTGGTCAAACCCTGGCGACCTTGTATTCTCGCCGTTCACCGGAATCGGCAGCGAAGGGTATCAGGCGCTCAGAATGGATCGCCGGTTTATCGGTAGCGAACTGAAGGAATCGTATTTTCGGCAGGCTTGCGGGTTCCTGGCGGCTGCAAAATCTCAGCTTACGTTGTTCTAATGGTTATCCACACGCCCAAAGTCAACCCCCGCGTTGTCCTGATGACCGAATTCGGCCCGGTCGGACCACGACTAGAGCGAGGCGAGCCCATGCCGGAATATCGCAAGAGTTACGGGCTGGACGAGGTTGCGGATTACACGGAACACGCTGAGAAAATGAACAGATACATTGCTAGGAATGCGGAAACCAAGAAGCGGAAATAATGTGGATACTACCAAAATCTCTCATGTCTCTCTGTGCTACGGCTACGGCGGAATCGACCTCGGACTCCATCGAGTCTTTGGCTCTCAAATACGAACCGTTGCTCTTTGCGAGATCGAAGCCTTTGCAATCGAAAATGCTCTTGCGAAAATGGAAGCAGGGGCAATTCCTGCGGCTCCGGTCTGGAATGATCTTAAATCCTTCCCTTGGGGATCTTTTCACGGGAAGATGGACATCCTATCTGGAGGGTTCCCTTGCCAACCATTCTCAGCAGCAGGGAAGCGGCAAGGAAGCGACGATCCCCGCCACCTGTTCCCATACATCCTTGACGGAATCAGGACAGCTAGACCTTCCGTTGTTTTCCTCGAAAACGTCGATGGAATCATCAGTTCCAAACTCGGGGAAGGATGGCGAGATCCAGCAGGAACGCCGGTTCTGCTCCATGTCCTCCGCGAACTGGAAAGAGTGGGTTACAGCGCAGAGGCAGGAGTATTCAGTGCGAGCGAAGTCGGCGCACCACACCAGCGAAAGCGGGTCTTCATCCTTGGCGTGGCCTACAGTGACAGTGGCGGAAGCTGGAAAAATATCGTGCTGCCCAAACTATGGGCAATTGGGGCTGAGCAACCATCCGGAAGTCCATGGCTACTCGGTGGATCGGGAGAAACTTGCGAAGTCTGGCCGTCCCGACCAGGAGAACCACAGCACGGATGGGAGCCGCCCCGCGTCGTTGGAAACCAACTGGATCACGCCGCAAGTGCAGGATCACAAGCACAGTGGAACGAATCCTACAGCAAACGGGCAGCGCGATCTTTTGGTGAATCAGGTGAACTGGCAGAGCCCACGTTCTTGCGAATGGAAAGGGAATGGACCGAAAAGCAAGCAGCAGGGTCTTTGCAATCAAGTTGTGCCAGAGCAATCAGCGACCAAGGCAACAGGAAAACTCAACCCCCGCTGGGGGGAAACCTTGATGGGCCTGCCGGTTGGCTGGACTATGCCGAGCTGTGCGCGTCCTGTGACAATCGAACCGACGAACTGCGACTGCTCGGGAACGGGGTCGTCCCTGCAACAGCAGAGCGCGCTTTCCGTGTGCTGATGGGTAGGTATGGCAATTTGACACGGTTTACAAAGTAAGATGATTTCTTTTACAAAATTGTTTAGCTCGATTGTTACGTCGAGCATCTGGAACGAGGACGACAAGACGCGCATTGTGTGGATCACGATGCTGGCCCTTGCCGACAAGAGGGGCCGAATTTGGGCATCCGTTGGCGGATTGGCGCACTCCGCAAGAATCTCGATGGACGACGCAAAAGCGGCGATTGAAAAACTTTCCAGCCCAGACGATGACTCCCGCACAAAGACCGATGAGGGGCGAAGAATCCGCCAAATCGACGGTGGTTTTGAAGTCATAAACTATTCGTATTACCGGGAGTTACGGGACGACGACGTTCGCGCCGAATACATGCGCAACTACATGCGGGAATACCGCAAGGATGTTAACACAGTAAACAATGTTAACTCTGGTAAACCGCAGTTAGCCAAAGCAGAAGCAGAAGCAGAAGCATATGCAGAAAAGAATACTAAGAGCGCCGGCCCAGCCGTCGCCAGTATTCCCGACCAACTCCAAGCCATCGCCGGGTTCATCTCGGAATGGGAAGCGTTCAAGCTCCATCGCCGGCAGAAAAAAGCAAAGATGACAACCCGCGCCGAGGAACTGATGCTTAAGAAGCTCAACGAACGTCCACAATCCGCCATCCTTGCCCTCCAGACTGCAATGGTGAGGGGTTGGCAGGGTTTTGAGTGGCAATGGCTAGAAAACGCACCACAGACTCAGCAAAGGGCATTCCAGCCAGAGGTTCGGCATGACGTTATCCGGCCCAAGACGCCGCCAATCAAAATTAACTGATCGCACCAATGAAAAACCTACCTCAAAACGAATCAGCCGAGATTGCAGCAATCTCCATCCTCGCTCAGTGCGAAGATGCGATGACCACCTACGCCTGGACGGATGATCTTTTCCTCAACTTCGCTTGCAAGTCGATCTTCAACGTCATCCTCGACCTCCGCAAGTCCGGTCACGCGACCAGCCGAGCCGCAATCGCCGCAAAAGCAGAGGGGAACGGGTTACTCCCAAAAATCGGCGGGCAGCATGGTCTGGAAACAATACTGACATCCTACCCGATGCCGTTTCAAGGGTCCGCATCTCACGCCGACGTTTTCCATCGTGAACTTGTTGACGCCGCCAGCCGTCGAAACGTCCTGGTTAAGTCCGAGCAAATGTCCGATGACCTACGCTCCGGTGACGTTTCGGCAGAGGAATTTTGCGCTGCAATTTCAGACGCTGCGACAATCTCACAGGCTCGCAAGATCCAGACGCTCAACGAGCAGTTGGCAGAACTGATTGATGAGATCGAGAACGACAAGCACACCGAATGCTTTAAATTCGGGATCCAGTGCATTGACCACCATCTCTACGGTGGCTTCCAGCGCGGTGAGTTGGTCACAATAGCCGGTCCGACTGCGGGCGGAAAGTCGCTCATGCTCGCGCAGGCAACGCTGGAAAGCCTCAAAGAGGGCAAAAGCGTGGTTTTCTACTCGCTGGAAATGCCGGCAAAGGCGGTCCTGCGGCGGATCGTGTCGAACGCTGCCAACGTCAGCCTTCCAAAACCGCATGAGCGCATCAGCGGATTCCAATGGGATCAAGTGCGCGGAGCGTTCGCAACCGTCCAGAAATACAACCTGACAATCATGGATAGTATTTCCAGCCTTGCGGACATCGAGACGGATGCAAATCGGCTTGTAAAGCTGGGCAAGGCTGACCTCATCGTCGTGGACTACATCCAGCGCGTTAAAAACTCCCTGAAAAACTCCAACCGGGAACAGGTAATTGCGGATATTTCGTCCCGTCTTAAGTCGCTCGCACTCCAAACCGGCTCTGCGGTCCTGACTGCTTCTCAGCTAAACAAGCAAGGCGACGTCCGCGAAAGCGCAGCTATCGAGCAGGACTCGGACATCCTGATCAAAATCGGGGAGGATTCCATGGTCTGCGCCAAGTTTCGGCGTGGCGCATCGAATTGGGAAGCCAACGTTACGATGCGCGGCGACCTCGGGCGCTTTGATCAAACCCCAGAATGACAGACAACGAAAAATATCTGACCGCCAGCGAGAAACTCGACCAAGCAACCGAAATCTGGAAATCCAAGATGACAACGCATTACCGCATCGCTGGCAGGCTTTACCGGGAAGCCGTAGAGTTGCGCGATTCCATGGGGTGCGCCCATGGCATTGCCGGCGAATCAAAAGCCCATGGCGGTCATCCTGGCGCAAAAGCCGCGTGAATTTATGAAGAACCAAGACAACAAAATAAAAACCAACACACCTAGAACTGATGATCTTTTGAGCAAGCAAACAGAGAAAATGTTAAATGCAAAAATGCACGAATTTTCATGTTTAATTGAAAAACACCTTGATGAAATGTCGGATCTAGCAAGAGAAATTGAAACAATAAACTCAAAGATGAAGCAGAACGTGCTGCTGGCCGAGGAGAACGAGAGATTGCGGGAGGCTCTGGAGAGTATCGCCGCCTGCCACAAGAATTTGGAGTCGCGCTCGATTCTTTCGCGGGTGGAGTGTGAACACTTCGATATGATCCGCATCGCACGGGAGGCTCTGAAGAAATGAGCGACACGCCACGAACTGATGCCGTAACAAGAAACAAGCACGCTCTGGAAGGACCGGAATGCCGCGAGTTTGTCCGAGCAGACTTCGCCCGCGAGTTGGAGCGCGAGAGTGACTGGAAGAGTGCATGGATCGTTGAGATTTTCAGAAAGCTCAATCTGCCATCAGGAGACATGGGCGCTCTGGAAAATCTTATCACTGAACACGCGAGATTGCAGAAAGAGGTCCGCCAGCTGCGGATGTCCGACTGCGAGAAGATGGGGGGTCTGGAATGAGCTGCCCACGATGCAACGCACGTCCAAAGTTCGGCATGAAAAACGAGTGGGTCTGCGACTCGTTCTCTGCCGGTGATTTCGTGGAAGGCGACCTGTGCCGTGAGCGTCAAAGGCACGCCGAAACGCGGCGGAAGCTGGAGGAATCCGATGCCGCCTGCCGAGCAGCAGAGAGCAGGAGCAGAGAGGTTTATCAATGGATCGAACGGCACAGTCAAGACGGGTTCATAGACTCGAAAAGCGTTACTGCGAATCTGGATCTCATTTTCGATTCGCTGTTTGAGCGATACGACGAGGCCCGCCACAAGCTTCAAAAACTGGAACGCGTTGTTATATTTAGGCGACACGATAGCGTTGAAGATTTTGTGGAGATGGAGGAATCGAAATGAGCGAAGAATCAGCACCCTTCATTGCAGCAGCGTGTAGCGCCATGTTCGTCGGATGCACAGCGTTTGGCTTGGCGTCAGTTAAACTCGACAGCCGGAGCGCATTCTGGCGCGAGCAAGCTATCGCGCACGGAGCCGCCGAATACCGCATCGTTGACCCAGCCACCGGGCGAACTGAGTTCAAGTGGAAGGAGGAATCCAAATGAACTGCCCGAAGTGCGAGTGGATTACAACACTGGATCAGGTATCAATGGCAAATATCGAGAGCCTTAGACGCGCATTGATCACAAGCGACGGAGCAGGAAAAACAATTAAAGAAGCTGTTTTGGACAATATTATCTGCAAAGAGCGCGAGTCACACAACGAAACGCGGCGGAAGCTGAAAACACCAAAGATTATCAATGACGAAATGCTGTCACTTATTGATGGCGCATATGAAATTGTCGAATTGTGGAAGTCGGATACCCCGTCCCAAAAGGCGTGGAAGTCTAATTGGTTAAGCAAGGCAAAATCGTTTGGCGCAGGCCCGGCTTGGTAATTTTATGAACAAACGTCAAGAGCGCCTAGACCTGGCATTAGCCGTCCTGTCAGTCATCAACAAAGGCAACGCGCTTCCTCGCCGCACGCTTGCGGAGATTTGCGAGGTGAACCATAACGCCATCAAACATGTGGAAGATCGTGCGCTGAATAATTTTTACCGCACTTTTGCCGAGAAATATGGCGCGGATGAACTGCGGGAGGGTATGCGGTTGCTTGCTAGTAATTAACAACGAATAACATTTAAGACATTATGAAACCAGAACAACAACGAATCAAAATTGCAGAGACTTGCGGGTGGACGCAGTGCGCAGGATTAACCGGAATATGTCCAAGCGGAATGGAAGATTATATCCCTGATTTTTGCAATGACTTGAACGCGATGTATAACGCCGAGAATATTCTCTTGAATAAATCGTTAGAGCTTTTTGATGCGTATGGAAGCAGTCTTGATGCTTGCGTTTATCCAGATGACTCTGCATTTCACGCAACCGCAGCGCAACGCGCAGAGGCGTTCCTCCGAACGCTTGGACTTTGGGAGGATGGAGAATGAATAAATGGGA
>CAYYEF010000017.1:0-12233 GCA_964470825.1 uncultured Candidatus Saccharibacteria bacterium
AGTTAAATATCGATATTAGCATTTTTAGCATTACTTGTAATATAAGCCTTTCTGGCAGGAACATCTGTTCCCATAAGCATATCAAAGACTTGGTCGGCTTCAACAGCATCATCGATTGAAACTTGCTTTAAGACTCGATTAGATGGGTCCATAGTTGTTTCCCATAATTCACTAGCATTCATTTCTCCAAGACCCTTATAACGTTGTACACGCCATTTTGCAGGAGCTTTTGTTTTTTTAGTATTTTCATCTTCTTCGGTTTGTTCAGTTTCTTCAGCACCCTCTTCTGATTCATCTATGACTTCTTGTTTACCTAAGATTTTTTCTTTTTCTAAATCACTATATAAATATTTTACTTCTTTACCTTTCATTAATTTATAAAGTGGAGATTGAGCAATATACAAATATCCACCATCAATAATTGGTCTAAAATATCTATACATCAAAGTCAGAAGCAAGGTTCTAATGTGTGCACCATCAACATCGGCATCGGTAGCAATAATAATTTTATGATAGCGCAATTTAGAAATATCAAACGTATCACCAATAGCAGTACCCATGGCTATAACAAGATTTTTAACTTGTTCTGAAGCAAGCATTTTATCAAGACGTGCACGCTCCACGTTCAAGATTTTTCCTCTAAGTGGCAATACAGCCTGAGTTCGACGATCACGTCCTGTTTTAGCAGTACCTCCAGCAGAGTCTCCCTCTACAATAAATATTTCTGATTCTTCTGCTTTTCTAGTCTGACAATCGGCTAATTTACCAGGAAGAGTCATGCCTTCAAGAGCACCTTTTCTTAGCACGGAGTCCTTTGCAGCTTTTGCGGCTTTACGGGCCTTCATAGCCAAAGTAACTTTATTTATGATAGCTTTGGCGTCATCAGGATTTTCTTCTAAAAATTCATTAAAAGCTTCTCCAAAAACACTCTCTACAGCACCTCGTGCTTCAGTTGAACCAAGCTTAGATTTTGTTTGACCTTCGAACTGAATTTCTGGCATCTTTATTGAAACAACAGCAGTCAAACCTTCCAAAACGTCATCTCCAGTAAATACTCCGTCCGCTTCTTTAATTAAATTATTTTTCTTTCCATAGTTATTAATAGTTCTAGTTAGGGCAGTTTTAAAACCTGTAATATGAGTACCTCCTTCACTGTTATAGATATTGTTTGCAAAAGCAGTAATACGAGGAGAAATATCATCAATATATTGAACAGCCACTTCTACTGCAACATTGTCTACTTCTTTTTCTACATAAAACACACTGCTATGAAGAGGTTTTTGTAATTTATTATAAAATTTTACAAGAGAAGCAAGTCCTCCATCAAAATAAAATGTAAATGATGGTGCATCAATTCCTGAATCTGCCAAATATGAGATATCATCAAAATCAATTTTTTCAGATACTTCACGCGCATCAATAGCAATGATTTCCAAACCTTTGACAAGATAAGCTTGTTGTCTCATATGAGAAACAATTTTTTTGAATTCAAATTCTACACTTTCAAAAATAGTATCATCTGGTTTAAAAGTGATAACAGTTCCATTATGATCAGTTTTTCCAACCTTTTTAACATCGTATTTCTTTTTACCAATGTTGTATTCTTGGCGATATTTTTCTCCATCTTTGTGAACCTCGGCAATAGTATGAACAGACAATGCGTTTACAACAGAAGCACCTACACCATGCAAACCTCCAGATACCTTATAACCGCTACCATCTCCCCCGAATTTACCTCCGGCGTGAAGTGTGGTCATAATTGTTTCAAGAGCAGAAACTTTTGTTACTTTGTGTTTATCAACAGGAATACCTCGTCCGTTATCGACTACTCTAACGTATCCATCTGGTAGAAGAGCGACTTCGATTCTATCGGCATAGCCTCCCATAGCTTCGTCGCGAGAGTTATCAAAAATTTCTGTAATCAAGTGGTGCAAACCATCAGGACCAGTTGTACCAATATACATACCAGGACGTTTTCTAACAGGTTCAAGACCTTCTAGAACAGTGATTTGATCAGCTCCATAGGAACTTTTAGCCGGCATATTTTTCGCCGGTTTTTTAAGATCTTTTTCTTTATTTTTATCTGCCATAATTTCATATAATTATAACAAAAAACACCCCTTAAACAAGGGGTGTTCTATAACTATAAATACGAAAATATGGCGAATTTACGCCAGAATTGACGTATTTTAGATATATCTACAGGCATTTCGCTATGGAGTTCATTTTTATCCACACCATCTGGATCATGGACTATAAATTTCTCTTTTTGATCAGAAAAATCATAACCAATAATCAATATCAGATGGTTTTCTTTATTAGTATTGAAACCTGGTTCTACAGAAATCATTACAGGATTACCTAAATCAATTTCCTTAATAATTTTAGCAATTCCAGATTCAATCATTTTTGTCTCTAGAGAATTAATTTCAAAAGTTTTATTCTCCGAATTAACATCAATACTTCTAAATTCTTGTGTATAAGCATTGACCCCATGATTACGCAGAAGTCTGACTAAGGATTCATGAAACCAACCCTTATTACAATAACCACCGATAGTAACACCCTCATTAACCAATCTCATAGGATTAATGTCCTCTAAGTTATAATATCCAAGTAGCATTGCAACACAAGCTATACCACAAGAGCGATTTTGCCAGTCTTTTTCAAATAATTTAGAATATTGCGAAATATAAGGAACTGGAAGGATCTTTTTCATACTGTCTTTATTATTAACAATTCTCTTAAAATCCATTTAAATTTTTGTTAAAGTTTTAATAAATTTTAGTAATTTCAAAATATTTTTAATTATCTTATCTCCCAATTTCCTTTTGCTTTTATATCTGAATAAATTTTTTCCATAATTTCATTAGCTTCAATATCTGTTAGGGTCTTTTCGTATGATTGAAAAGCCATTCTATAAGCATAAGAAACCCTTCCCTCCTTTTCGTACACATCAAAACACCTTGGTTCATTAGCTAATAGATCTCCAGCATGATTTCTAATTATTTTAACAAGTTCATCTACATTATTTTCTTTTGGAATCCATACCGCGATATCGCGAGTCATGAAAGGATAATTTGAAATAATTTTAAATTTAACATCACCAAGTTCTGGTAATTTTTCATAAGTATTTTTATCTATACTAATTTTTTGATATATATAACCCAAATCAATTTCAATACTTTCTATATTGTCACTAATTTCAATGTTTATTTTTTGTCCTAAAATTTCTTCTATTTTTTCAACTGCTTCTTTGATTAAATCTGAGGTTTTTGGTTTTTTAACACCATTTTTATTTTTCACCCCAATAGAAAGCATCAGGTTTTCTGTATAATTTCTTTTAAAAACTTTTCCGATTTCGAAAACTTTTACTCGATCAATGTTCAATAGGTCAACATACTTTATGTTATTTTCTAAAGCCAAATTCATACCATTTAATAAATCAGCTCTTACATATTTTTTATCTTCCGCTAAAGGTTTTTCAGGCATTAATTCTCCTTTTTCGACAAACGAATAAGTCATTATTTCAGAAAAACCAATTCCTGAAAGAGCAAGTCTAATTTTATTATTGAAATAATATTCAACATTAATTTGCGGAATATAATTTTCAATCTCAATTGACTTGCTTTGGATTGAATCGTAACCAATCAAACGACCAACTTCTTCAATTAAATCTCTTTGCTTCATTTCAAATTTTCCAGAAACATTAATCAAATCAATTCTCTCGTTTGGTATTTTAACTACGAATCTATCTTCGCCGTGATTATAATAACTTCTGTAACCAACAATATTTTTAAATCTCTCACTATTATTTAAATCTTCTAAAATAACACCGGCATTATTTAATTCAGTGGCATGAATTATTTTATTGTCACCAATATAAATACCAACATGATCAACACCTGATTCTATTTTTGTTCCAGGTAAAAATTCTTTGGTTTCAAAATGAATACCGTGTTCAAGAGTGCCAGTATTAGCAAAAACCAAATCTCCTGGTAATAAATTTTCTTTTGAAATTTCAGAACCATATACAAATTGATCTGCGGTAATTCTAGGTATCACTAAACCTGATCTAGAAAAAACATAAGAAACAAAAGAAGAACAGTCAAATAATTCTGGTGAGTCATAGCTAACACTTGCCCCCCATTTATATTTCTTTCCAAGCAAATCTTTTGCTAATTCAGGTATATTTTTTTCTGGATTAACAATTTCATATGCAAATCCAAGTAAATCAAAACTTTTTTTAATATCTTCTTCATTTATTTCTAAACCTAGAGTTTTTTCAATTTCTTTTGCAGAGATTCCAGAATAAAAAGTTTTAACTGGTTTTGGATAATACTCAACGTTTTTATATATTTTTGTACTAGAATCACTAGCATATTTCTTTATTAGAGAAATTGCTAAGTTAATACCCTTTTCAGCTAAATCAGGAGTAATATGATTTTCAAATCTACGAGAAGACTCTGTTGCAATTCCAAGCTTTTTAGAATTTTTTCTAGTGCTGACTGAATTAAAATTAGCAGCTTCAAGAATAATATTTTTTGTTTCCAAATTAACCTCTGCCTTTTTTCCTCCCTTTATACCAGCAATAGCCAGAACATCAGATTGATCAGAGATTACAGTAATATCATTACTTAAATTAATAATCTTGTTATCTAGAGTGGTTATAACCTCTCCGTCGAAAGCCTGACGTACCAATATTTTTTGACCATTTAATTTATCCGTGTCGAAAGCGTGCATTGGTTGCCCAATTTCAAACATTACAATATTAGTAATATCAACGATATTATTTATGGAACGTTCTCCAATTGATTCTAATTTATTTTTAAGCTCCAAAGGAGAAGGGCCGATTTTTATATTTTTAATTTCGCAACCAATATATCTGGAGCATAAATTAGTTTGGACATCTAGAGAAAATGCGCTTTGTTCATCTGAATCATTAATAATATTTTCCTTATCTAAAAATTTTAGACCTGTTACTGCGCAAACTTCTCTAGCCAGACCTTTGTGACAAAGACAATCATGAGAACGATTAGGTAAAATAGATAAATCAAAAATATAATCCTCACCTTTATTTTCAACACTCTCAATCTCAAAAGATTTTTGAGTTAATCTTTCTTCTAAAAAAGAAATACCTTCGGCCAAACTATTTTGACCTAAATTTTTATCTTCTAAATATTCTTTTATCCAATTAAGAGAAAATTTCATATTTTAAAATTGATTAACAAATCTTAAATCTCCGTTATATAAATAGCGAATATCATCAATTCCATATTTAACCATGGCCATGCGATCAAGACCTAATCCAAAGGCAAAACCGCTGTATTTTTTAGGATCAATCCCAACATTATTTAAAACGTTTGGATGAACCATTCCTGCCCCCAAAACCTCGAGCCACTTTCCTCCTGGTCTTTTAATATCAACTTCAAGCCCCGGTTCTACGAACGGAAAAAAGCTTGGGCGTAGCCGAATTTCAATATCTTCCCCATATAAATTTTTCAAAAAAGAATCTAAGGTAAATTTTAGATTAGCCATAGTAATATTCTCACCCACTACCAAACCTTCGACCTGATGAAATTGAACTTCGTGTGTTTTATCAGTAGCTTCATATCTATAAACTTTTCCAGGTGCCACAATTTTAAATGGGGGTTTATTTTTTTCCATAAAATGAATTTGAATATTTGAGGTTTGGGTCCTCATTAAATGCTCCATTCTTCCAGTGGCAGAATCTTTTTCAAGCCAAAAAGTGTCTTGCATATCACGAGCAGGATGGTCTTTTGGTAAATTTAAAGCATCGAAATTGTAATGTTCATTATCAATTTCAGGTCCGCTAACAACTTGAAAATCCATATCAACAAGAATAGAGACAATCTGATCGATTATTTGATTTATCGGATGAATATGCCCCTTTTCTTTTTGTTCTGTATTCATAAATTAAATTGTTAATTCAAAAAATCTATCACCATCCCTAACGAAAATTTTATTATTTGAACCAATCAGGAAATCATCTATTTTTTTATTATATACAACTTGAATATTTCTTGCTGATCTACCATCTGCTTCTACTGCATACAATCCTGAATCTACCAAAACAAGAAATACGTCATTTCTTCCTGGTAAGAAATCAAACTTTTTAATATTATCTGTCCAATCAAGTACAATTTTTTGTGAACAATTTTCAGGTTCCAAACAATAGTAATATGGAATCTCTACATTTTTTCCAACCCAATTCATTAAAATATTTCCATTTTCAAGCCAAGAAATTTCCTCTCCGTTTTGAATTAAATTTTGAAGACTGTCAGGATCATTTATACCAAGTTCTACAAAATATTCTGGCAATTCTTTTGTAGTTGTACCTGTAGAAGTAGCATTATTGTTATTCAAATTAGTGATGACTTTTGTTTGAGTAGATGTAGCATAAATATCTTTACCTTCAAACAAAGCCATTAAATCTTTGTATTCACTATTAGTTGGAACTACTTTATTTCTTACTCTAATAACTTTTGCTGGTTGTGTTGTGGTACCCTCACCCTGATTATCTAGAAAAGGATAAATTTCTCTTTGGGGAATTTCTTTTGGAATCATCAAAACTCGACCTTCTGTTACAAGACTTGAATATACAGGTAGAACTTTTATCCAGCTTTGATATCCTTCTTTATGCACCTCAACTTTATGATCCATTTCTGGTTTCAAATTCTGAATCAAAGTATTTCTAAGCAATACCCCATTTGTTTTAATAAACTCTCCATCCAGATAAACTTCTGTATTAGAAATATTTGAATGAACATATATTCCACCGGTCTTTTCAAGAGTAAAAACATCACCAATATCAGAAACTCTGTAACCTAAAGAGTACGCGACCAAGACAGGTGTAATTAAAATGAAAAGTAAAATTAAAATAAGTAAGCTGGCAAATCTTGTTTTGTTTGGTAATGGTCTCATGTTAATTATTTTTTCTATATTTAGGCGTATTCCAAAAAGCACCAATATATCTACCAAACATTAATCTTGTTTGTGCATCTATACCTGGAAGAGAGCCGAATATGATAATTGTAAACGGAACAAAAACCCATTGTAAAATCATAATAGTCCATCGTAGCTTTCTTTGTTTGTATTCTTTTGGCATTGGAGGAAGCATTGAAGCAGCAATAACAGCAGAAAGAATAAGACCCATTGTTGTTATGGTCATCAAGTCTCTAGTAATATTTGGGAGATTGTATGATAATACGGTATCACGAAAAGCTGCACCTCCTAATATAATTGGTAACCAACCAAGAACTAAAATCATAATTGGATTTGTTGCTAGAGACCAAAAACCCTCTAACTGTATGACAACTTGATGAACTTTCTTTTTAAGAGGAATTTTTTTATTCTTCATGAAGTTGAACATTATATATGGAATATTCTCCACGCCCCACATCCAACGTAAATGTTGTTTATAAATATTTTTGAAAGTTTTAAAGAAACTTGGCGCAAGATTTGCATCCATAGAAACAGGATATGAAAGTGGAACAACCCCATAATCTCCGTTATGTGCTAGGTACAAGTTCCAAAATATTCTAGAATCATCAGAAATCATATTCTTTTGCCAATAACCAACTTCATACAATGATTTAAATGAAAGAGAATGAGAAGAGAAAGTAACAAGTTTTTCAATTCTTTCTTGTTGAATCATTTGCCAAAAAGTACTTGTCATGGCTGCCACACGTGAAAGAGCAGGCGCTTCCCAAATATTATTGTTATATAAAGGTACAGGTTGAAATGAGACTTTGTATGGATTTTCGACGGTTAAAAAATGCCAAGTTAAACAAGCAAAATATCCTGACCAAATAACAGTATCGATATCAAAAGCTGAAACTATTACGTCCTCATATGGAATATTTTTTTTATCTAAAATTTCAATTCGCGCTTGTTCAGCAGAGTAAGTAATATTTGGACCTTTACCAACAATTTCATTTTTTAGGTTTGCAGGGTGAATAGTGGTAATCATGTCTCCAAAATTATCTTTATATTTTTGAGTTAAATTATTCGCAATTTTAATAGCCTCTTCACCAGCTCTTTCTTCTGCAGCTAAAACAATTAACATTTTTGATGACTTATATTCCGCACCTACCAATGATTTTATAGTTTGTTCTACTACAAATTCATCCTCTTTATAGAAAGGTAAAATTACTAAATGATAAAGGTGTTCGTATTTTAAATTCTCTATCATCTTTAGCCAGTCAGTTTTTATATTATGTTTCATTCTTCTCCAGTTGTAGTAATGATGAAAACTCAGGTGAATAGTTTTTAATAGCCAATAGAAATCAAAAGCAATAATAAAAATTGCTGCCCATACGGGTTTAAAAATAGAAAGTAAAATAATTAAAGCAAAAGTACCCCAAGTTAAAAGACCTGGGATCATTTCAAATATTCTAAAAATAAATCTATCCCAACCTTTTAGATCACGAGCATGCGAGATATGAAAATAGGGGCTTTTAATATAATCCATGTACTAAATAGATTAGCCTTTTTTGAAACCTTTTTCAAGTTCGGCATATACTTGATTAAAAACAACCTTAATATATTCTTTTTGGTTTTCCAGATTTTTATCTGCATTCGCTAAATATTGTTTTTCAATATACGATAAAGATAAAGCCTGATCATATACCCTAACGTCATCAATAGTTCCATCAAAATAGTGTCCACCATCCCAATGACGTCCTATATAGTATTGATTTGTTGAATTAAGAGTCCAATTTAATGGTCCAGAATTTTTTATTAATTTTCCATCTAAGTAAGCGTATACATACAAAGTATTTCCTTTTCTAGAAATAACACCATATATCCACTTATTATAGTGTTGGGGACCCAAATCAACAAAGACTCCATCATCTAAAACTCCGACCTGATTTATGCCAAATTGTGTTGTCTGATTTCTCATTGTCATTAGAGGGGTATTATTAACACTAACAGAATTAGAAAATATACTACCCCACTGAGTCATAGCATCATGTTTAAACCAAGCAGTAATTGTAAAGTCTCCTGAAAATACAGATCCGTCTATACTGCCAAAAACCTGGTCATTTATACCGTCAAAATCTAGAGCGCTTCCCGCTCCTCTGTTATATGAAGAGACCCAGGATGGTCCATTAAGTGTTGCATTTGCTTTTCCATCATATGTCAAAGTTCCTGTATTTTCACTGAAAGAAAGATCAATAATAGTTGGTCCAAGAGTTCTATGATTATTGGTTGCAAATTTAATTGCAGCAGCAAGCTCTGCTTTTCTACGAGCGTCTTGGACCGAAGAAAGTATAATAGAAGAAATAAGTGAAATTATAGAAATAACAACCAAAAGCTCTATAAGAGTAAAACCTCTAGAATTCATAAATTAATTGTAACATAGCTATTTATATTTTAGGACTTTTAAAAGATAAAAAAATTCTTGGAGCCGCCTCTCGGGCTTGAACCGAGGACCTATAGTTTACAAAACTATTGCTCTACCAACTGAGCTAAGGCGGCTTATTTAAATTAAGGAACTGACAAGCATTAAATCAAAATTTTTTGAATTCTGCAACTATTTTTTATTACGAAGCTTCAAAAAAAACTGATCGACCCGTTTTGAAAATTTACGCCAATAAAAATGCATAATATGGGCCATAATAGTTGGAAACTCTTTCAAAAAAACCCTAGTTTTTTGAATAAAATTTATAGTTTTATTAACAATTCTTTTATAAAAATCTGTAACCTTCTTTTCTATAGCTGACCTTATTCCATGAGGAACTAAAAGCTTTCCAGAATGAAATTCGTAAAGTCTAACTCCAAAAATAACAAGGACAGAAATTATCGACAATAATAAAATTATTAAGGCTAAGTTCATGATAAAAGATTATCCAAGTACAGAAAATCTTGAGATTCGACCAATTTGAATTTTTTCTCCAAATTTTTGAGTTGCTTCTTGAAGTAGTCCTCCAACTGTTTTTTCACCATCTTTTATATAAATTTGGTCAACTAAAGTTTTTTCCGCAAAATAAGATTGAAGTTTTCCTTCTATTATTTTAGCCTTGATTTCTTCTGGTTTTCCGGCTGCTTCTTCAGCAAAAATTTCCGCAGCTTTTGCTTTTACATTCTCATCAATTTGAGAAGCATCAACAAATTCTGGAGCTGTAGCCGCAACCTGCATTGCAATTTCCCGAGCAAGAGCTTTGAATTCTTCGTTTTTAGAAACGAAATCAGTTTCACACATGAGTTCGATCATAGCACCGACATTACCACCAGAGTGAATATAAGAAGCCACCACTCCAGCACCCAAGGTTCTATCCGCCTTTTTGTCAGCAGCCTTTGCACTTTGTTTTCTTAGAATAATTTTTGCTTTTTCAAAATCTCCTTCTGCTTCTTCTAATGCTTTTTTGCATTGCATTACAGAAACACCTGTTAAATCTCTTAATTCTTTAATTTGTTCTGTTGTAATTGCCATAGTGGAAGTTATTTTAACACACTAAATAATATTTAAAAGCAATTTATTTGCTTTTTCTTTCTTTTAGACCTTCTTCGTAAGCAGAAACAATTTGATCAACGAAGAATTTGATTGATTTTGAAAGAGAATCATTTGCAGGAATTGGGTAATTTATTTTTGAAAAGTCATTATCACTACCTGAAAGACTGATTACTGGGATATGAGTTTGAATTGCTTCGTCACGAGCAATGTATTCTTTGTTAGCATCAACAATAAATACAGCAGCTGGTTTAACTTCCATATTTGAAACGCCAGCAAATCTTTTTTCTAATTTTTCAAGCTCTCTATCAATCATCAGTCTTTCTTTTTTTGTATATTTTGCAAGAAGACCTTTTTCTTTTTGAACAGATAGGTCAAGATAGTGTTTTACTCTTTTTCGAATTTCTTCAAAGTTTGTAAGAGTTCCTCCAATCCATCGTCCATCAACATAAGGCATGTCGATTTTTTCTGCACCTAATTTAATTGCATTTTGTGCTTCTTTCTTACCTCCAACAAAAAGAATTTGTCTTCCTTCTGTAGCAATTTTCTTAACAAAAGCTTTTGCAACTTCTAATTTTTCTGCAGATTTTTCAAGGTCAAAAATTTCGAAATTTTCTTTTCTTCCAAAAATAAATTTTGACACAGATGGATGTCTGCGAGATTTGTCATAACCAAAATGAGCACCAGCTTCGAACATCTGGCCTACAAGTGGGCTATTTGATTGTGTTTTAATTGAATTCATGTAGAGGGCAGTCTAGCAAAAAGTATTAAATTAGGCAAGAGTTTCGGCTTCTTTCTGTTCTTTGTCAGAATAGGCTTGTAAGGCCTCAAAAATGTCGTCTGGGTATCCAGACAAGATTTCTTCAATATTGTGCCAAGACTCTCCTATTCTATGATCAGTGATTCTATTTTGAGGAAAATTATAGGTTCTAATTTTCTCTGACCGATCGGCTGTTCCTACCTGATTTTTACGATTTGCAGAATATTTGGCATCCTCTTCTTCTCTTCTTAATTGATCAAGTTTTGATATAAGAATAGACATAGCCTTTTCTCTGTTTTTACCCTGACTTCTTTCTGAAGTACTTCTCACATCAATTCCAGTTGCTTTGTGAATAAGTCTAACCGCAGTTTCAACCTTGTTAACATTTTGACCTCCGGCTCCACCAGAACGAGAAAATTCGATCTCGATCTCATCTGGTCTTATTTCAATTTTAGTATTTTTTCGCAAAGGTAGAATTGCCACAGAAGCGGTTGAAGTATGAACTCGACCCATTTTTTCTGTAACAGGTACCCTCTGTACTCGATGAACTCCAGTCTCAAATCTTAAAGTTTTATAGACGCCTTGACCGTGAATTTCAAAAGAAGCAAATTTATATCCTCCTGTTTCATTTGTCGATTCATCTACTCTAGATACTTGCCAGCCATGTTTCTCTGCATAAGCAATATACATATTTGCTAATTGAGTGGCAAAAATAGAAGCTTCATCACCACCGGCTCCCGCACGAACTTCTAGAATAATTTCATTTGGAAAATCATCTTCTTCTTTTTCAGAAGCCAGTATTTCCTTTATTTGTTGTTCAATAGCGTTTTTTTGATCTTTGATATTTTTCAAATCATCTTCTGCTAGTGCCTTCATTTCTGGATCACTTGCACCTAATTCCTCTGCTTCCTTTTCTTGTTTAGATAAACGAACAAGCTCCTCGGCAAAAAATCGAGTCTTTGGATTTTGTTTTAGTTTTTCAATATCTTGTTCCAT
>CAYYEF010000018.1:0-11839 GCA_964470825.1 uncultured Candidatus Saccharibacteria bacterium
CGCGCATTAAAATAGAGATGTCGAATATTTATACTGTGCATTTTTTATTTTATATTATAAAAAATGTATAATATTCTTTAGGAGAACATTCTATATGGAAAACTTCTGTCCCTGTGGTAGATGTCAGTGTACTCTATTTTTTATTTATTTCTGGCGTATTAGAATGAAAAAACAAATATCAGAAGCTGATAGTCCTGTAAATAGGTATTATTTCGGACTTGTTAACAAGCGTGATCCAGAAAATTTAGAAGAACTTCTGATGTATTATATCGAAAGCAAAGGGGCGGCAGATTTTGAAAAAAGGGAAAGATTTTATGCTTTTGATCCAAGCATTTAGTAAAGTTGTCATTTTGATGACAACTTTTTATTTATTTTATTATATTATGATAGAATTTTAAAAATTATTAATTAATTAAAAATTATGAAGAAAGAATTAATAACAATAATCGTAGCCCTCTTTATATTAATGATTATTGGTGGAGTATATATATTTAATAAAAATTCTGTTCCAACTAATCTAGAACAGGCAAATGTTTTAGAATCTTTAAATGAAAAGGTGCAAGAAACAGACGTTGTTGATTTGTCTAGTCTTCCACAACCTAAAAATTTCTCATTTACTTTTACTGGATATGGCCCAGCAGGAAAATTTCATGACGGTACTTTTAAAAATTATGATTTAGCAACTTCCTCAATTATTTTCAGAGCAAATTCTGTTAGTACAGGAATTGATAAATTAGATAAGCATTTATGTGCTTCTGAATTTTTTGATTGTACTAATTATTCAGATATAAAATTTCAGACCGGCTCTATTGTTAAAAAATCAGATAATCTATATGAAGTTAGTGGAACATTAAGTTTTAAGAATATTACAAAACAAGTTGTTTTTAATGCTAATGTTGAAATTAATAAAATATCTGCTGATTTTCTACTTGATACAACTGAATTTAATTTCAATCCAAAATTGGTGGAAAACAAAGTTCGAGTAAGATTTTCATTTGAGATTTAATATTATTTTATATTCTACATACTATACTTAAGCATGATATTATATAAATATATATTGATTGAAAAAAACTTTAAAATTGATTAAGATTTTAAAAGTTTTGGCCGTTGTAGCTCAGTTGGTAGAGCATTTCCATGGTAAGGAAAAGGTCTCGGGTTCGATTCCCGACAATGGCTCCATATGTTTTTAAAATCAGAAAAAAAAGACATTATTGAAAATATTATAGGTTTATTAATTGTAATTATTTGTATTGGAGCAGCTCTTTATTTCTTGGATTTTTCTAATATTCAAAATACAATTTTATCTGCAGGTATTTGGGCTCCAATAATTTTAATTATCGCAAAAGCTTTGACAATTATTTTCGCCCCTCTTTCTGGGTCAGCTCTTTATCCTGTAGCTGGTGCAATATTCGGTTTTGGTCCCGGTCTTATCTATATAATAATAGGTGATTTAATTGGTTCCATAATCAGTTTTAGTATAAGTCGAAAGTTCGGACAAAAAATTGTAGAAAAGATGCTTTCTAAAAATAATATGCCTACTGCTCAAAAAATTATTTCTATGATTGAAACTACCAAAGGATTTCTTTTTGCGAGAGTATGTTTTTCTCCTATGCCTGAAATAGTTTCCTATGCTGCAGGACTTACTAAAATTAATTTTTGGAAATTTGTCACCATTCATAATATTGTCGGAATTATACCTAGTATAATTTTAGTTGGTGGTGGAGATGTCTTAGTAAATTATTTACATGATCCAAAATTGGTTTTAGCTTTTGTGATATTTGGAGTCTTGGCTGTTGGTATGGGCGGTTTATTATTTTGGAAATTTTCCCATTATTTTAATAAGTAAAATTAAAAAATACTAAGAGATATAAATGAATAAAGAAAAAATTCAAAACCGAATCAGCGAAATTGAAAATAAAATGCTCCTACCTGATTTTTGGCAGGATAAAAATTTGGCTCAAAAACTAATTCAAGAATTACAAGAACTAAAGGATGAACTAGTTGGTCAAGGAAAATATGATAGAGGAAATGCTGTCATTACAATTTACTCTGGCGCAGGAGGCGATGACGCAGAAGATTGGAGTCGAATGCTTTTTGAAATGTATCGTAGTTTTTGTTTAAAGAAAAATTGGGGAGTAAATATTTTATATATGAATCAAAATGATCATAATGGTTTTAGAACTGTTACTTTTGAAATTATCGGTAAAGGTGCATATGGACTTTTAAAAAATGAATCTGGAACTCATCGGTTAGTTAGAATTTCTCCATTTAATGCTAATGATAAAAGGCAAACCTCTTTTTCTATGGTTGAAGTTTTACCAGAATTTAGTGATCAAAAAGAAGTAGTTTTAAATGAAGATGAGTTAGAAATTGAAAATACAAAATCGAGTGGACCTGGTGGTCAAAATGTTAATAAAAGAGAAACTGCGGTTAGAATCAAACATCTTCCAACAGGTTTATCTGCTTTTGTTAGCACAGAAAGAAGTCAGGCTCAAAATCGGGAAAAGGCTATGGAAATTTTGCGCGCTAAAATTTTTGCTTTAAGGGAATCTGAGAAAAAAGCACAAGAATCTGGAATGTCTGTTTCTAAAAATACAAGTGCAGAATGGGGTAGTCAGATACGTTCATATGTTTTACACCCTTATAAAATGGTTAAAGATCACCGTACGGGTGTGGAAACATCAAATATAGACGATATTTTAAAGGGTGAAATTGAAGTCTTTCTCAAAAAACCTGATTTGTAGTATAATTCTCTGTATTGTTTAAGTTATGATTTACTTTGATAAAGTCTCAAAAACATACGATGACGATACACAGGCTCTAAAGTCTGTAAGTCTTAAAATAGAACCTCATGAATTTGTTTCTATTGTAGGACATTCTGGTGCAGGTAAAACTACTTTGATAAAAATGTTGTTGGCCGAAGAATTTCCAACTGATGGTGCAGTCTATTTTGAATCTATTGATGTTCATAATTTGAAAAAATCTGAAACAAGCAAACTTCGCAGAAGAATAGGAACCATTTTCCAAGATTTCAGACTTTTACCAAATAAAACAGTGTATGAAAATATCGCTTTTGCGATGGAGGCAGCTGGTCGAAGTGATGAGGAAATTTCTGAGGATGTTCCATATGTGTTGGAGTTAGTAGATTTAACACATAAGGCTTATAATTTCCCCAGAGAATTATCTGGTGGAGAAAAGCAGCGAGTGGCAATCGCCCGGGCGATTGTAAATAGACCAGATGTAATTGTGGCTGATGAACCAACTGGAAATCTAGATCCTATAAATACATATGATATTGTTCAAATTTTTAAAAAAATAAATGATCTTGGTACAACAGTTATCTTAACAACTCACAATAAGGGTGTTGTTGAGGAGATTGGTCGCAGAGTTGTAACAATGGAGAATGGTCAAATTATTAGGGATGATCATTCGGGAAAATATGTTTTATAATATAAATTAATTAAAATGCTTTGGATAAATTTTAAAAGAATAGTTCATTCAGGATTTACAAACTTTTGGCGTAATGGAATTGTTTCTCTCTCAGCTGTTTTAATAATGTTTATAACTCTATTTATTATCGCGATTGTTTTATTTACCAGCGCTCTCCTACAACACACTCTTTCTTCTCTTCAAGATAAAGTGGACGTTAATATCAATATGCTTACTTCTGCTTCAGAAGAACAAGTGTTGGCTTTAAAAACTGAAATTGAAAAATTACCAGAAGTTCAAGCTGTAGAATATATTAGTCGAGATCAAGCCTTAGAAAATTATAGAGAGCGCCATAAGGATGATGAAAGAATACTTTCTGCTTTAAATGAACTTGATGAAAATCCTTTGGGAGCAGCTTTAAATATAAGAGCAACAGATCCTAAATATTATGAAGGTATTCAAAACTTTTTAAATCAAAGACAAGATGGTGGCAATGGAACAATTATAGAAAATGTTAACTTTGCTCAGAAAAAACAAGCTATAGAACGTTTAACTACAATCATAGATGCTGGAAGACAGTTTGGAATATTGGTAACAGTTATCTTCGTTATTTTATCAATTCTTATTACCTTGAACACAATTCGTTTAGCAATCTTTATTTCAAAAGATGAAATTCATTTAATGAATCTTGTTGGGGCAGAACATGGATATATTAGCGGACCTTTTGTTGTTACTGGGGCATTATATGGAATAGTTTCTTCTATCTTTGTTTTGATACTTCTATATCCAATAACTTACTTTATCGGACCAAGAATTTCTCCAATATTTTTTGATATGAACTTATTCTCATATTATGTATCTAATTTTGGTCAAATGTTTCTGATAATATTCTTCTCAGGAATATTGATCGGTGCAATTTCAAGTTTCTTAGCAATTAACAGATATCTAAAAGTAAAATAAAATGAAAAACAAAAACACTATCCGAAAAAACAAAAAACATAAATATGTTTTTGTCGTCGGAGGTGTGATGTCTGGTGTAGGCAAAGGAATTGCCACTGCTTCTATTGGTAATATTTTAACTTCTATGAATTACAAGATTAATCTTGTAAAAGTAGATCCTTATTTAAATGTTGATGCTGGTACAATGAACCCAACAGAACACGGTGAAGTTTTTGTTTTAGATTGCGGTCTTGAAACAGATCAGGATATGGGGAACTATGAAAGATTTTTAAATAATGATGCTTCCCAATATTCATATATGACTTCAGGAATGATTTATCGCGATGTTATAGAAAGAGAAAGAAATTTAGGTTATGCAGGAAAGTGTGTTGAAGCTATTCCTCATATTCGTGATGAAATAATTAATCGATTTAAAATGTCTGCTCACGAAAGTAATGCAGACATTTCTATTATTGAAATTGGAGGTACTATTGGTGATTATCAAAACATCATGTTTTTAGAAGCTGCTCGAGTAATGAAAGTAACTGAACCAGAGAATGTTATTTTTATGATGGTTTCTTATCTTCCAGTGCCTGGCACCCTAGGTGAAATGAAAACTCGTCCTACTCAAAATGCAGTTCGCCAATTAAATTCTTATGGAATTCATGCTGATTTTATTATTGCTCGTAGTCACATAACTCTAGATGAAAAAAGAAAAGAGAAATTGGCAATTACATGTAATATTCCTGCGCATCATATTATTTCTGCACCAGATATTTCTAGTGTGTATGATGTTCCTTTAAATTTTGAAAAAGATCATATAGGAGAAATGGTGGCCAGATCTTTAAAATTGAAAGCCAACAAATCAGACTTATCAAAATGGAAGGCTTTTGTTAAAAGCAGAGAGAATGCCAAAGATAAAATAAAAATTGCGGTAGTTGGAAAATATTTTGATACCGGAGATTTTGTTTTGTCAGATTCATATCTATCGGTTATTGAGGCAGTTAAATATTCTTCTTTTAAAGAAGGTTTAAAACCAGAATTAACTTGGATAAATTCTAAGGTTTTTGATAAAGATCCTTCACAAGTCAAAACACTAAAAGAATATGATGGAATAATTGTTCCTGGTGGTTTTGGAGAGTCTGGTATTGAAGGTAAAATGGCTGTAATTAAATATGCTAGAGAGAATAAAATTCCTTATTTGGGTTTGTGTTACGGAATGCAACTTTTAGTAATTGAGTATGCTAGAAATGTAGCAAAAATTCCAGATGCTCATACTGCAGAAATAAAACCAAATGCCAAGAATGTGGTTATTGATATTATGCCTGATCAAAAGAAAAAATTATTAGAAAAAAATTATGGTGGTTCCATGAGACTTGGGGCATATCCCGCTATTATTAAAAAGGGAACATTGGCTTTTGAATCATATGGCACAACACAAATTTCTGAGAGGCATCGTCATCGTTACGAAGTCAATCCAGAATATGTAAAAGTATTAGAAGAAGCAGGATTAGTTTTTTCAGGAACTTCTCCAGACTGTAATTTAATGGAAATTGCAGAGTTGCCAAAAGATAAACATCCTTTTATGCTTGGATCACAATTCCATCCAGAATTTAAGGCTAGACCTCTTTCTCCTCATCCTTTATTCACATCTTTTATAAAAGCAATCAAAAAAATAAAATAGAAATTTGTTATAATTGTTTATATGAAAAAATTTTACCAATTTCCCGAAGGATTTTTATGGGGTGCATCTAGCGCTTCTTATCAGGTGGAAGGTGGTATTACAAATAATGATTGGGCTTATTGGGCTGAAAAAGGTCGTATTCCCCCAGCAGGAGATTCTACAGATCACTATAATAGATATGAAGAAGATTTTGATTTAGCAAAAAACCTGGGACATAACGCTCACAGAATTTCTATTGAATGGTCTCGTATTGAACCCGAAGAAGGAAAATTTGATGAAAAGGAAATAGAACATTATAAAAATGTTTTAATTGCTTTGCAAAAAAGAGGAATTACACCTTTCGTTACATTGTGGCACTTTACTTTACCATTGTGGTTTGCAAAAAAAGGTGGGTTTGAACACAAAGATGCACATGTTATTTTTGCTCGTTATTGTGCTTACGTGGTCAGTTATCTAAGGTGGTATTGTAAAAATTGGTCTACAATGAACGAGCCGATGGTTTATGCTTCTGCTGGTTATCTCAGAAAACACTGGCCACCTTTTAAGATGAATCCTTTTACTTACGTTAAGGTTGTAGATAATTTAATAAAAGCGCACAATACCGCTTATAAAGAAATAAAAAAAGTAGCAAAAAATTTAGATGTTGGTTTAGTGAAAAATAATTTCTACTTTACTACTGATTATAAACCCTGGAATTTAATTATGTACTGGTTTACTAAATGGTATTGGAATCATTATTTTTTACAGAGAACATTTTTTAATACTGACTCAATAGGGCTCAATTATTATTTTCATCAACAATTTGGTAAATCAAAAACTTTTGAACAAAACGACATGGGTTGGGATCTTGATCCAGAAGGTATTTATCATGTTTTGAAAGAATTAAAAATATATAGAAAACCTGTGTATGTTACAGAGGCGGGTATTGCTGATAGTAAAGATGTTCACCGAACAAAGTATATAAAAAATCTAGTATATTGGATTCATGAATCTATGAAAGCAGGTTGTGACGTCAAAGGATATTTATATTGGTCTCTTGTTGATAATTTTGAATGGGCACACGGATATCTAGAAGATTTCGGGTTGATTCATGTGGATGATGCTACAAAAAAAAGAACTATTAGACCTTCGGCTTATGAGTATAAAAAGATTTGTGAAGCAAACGCATTAGAGATAGAATAGATAAGTATGCCAACTTGGATTTTGATTGTTATCGCTGCACATTTTTTAAATGCTATTGTTTCTATTGTAGATAAGCATATTGTAACTGCCGGAAAAGTTTCAAAACCCATAGTATATGCTTTTTATGTTGGAATTCTATCAACGTTATCTATATTAATATTTTCTTTTAATATACTTCCTTTAAAGATAGAGGGTTTGCCTCATATAAATAATGTATATTTTCCAGATATAAAATTATCGACCTTTTCTATTTTGAGCGGATATCTTTTTTTAGTTGCATTGGTTTCTTTGTATAGTGCTTTTAAAAAATCTGACGCATCAGATGTGGTTCCGGTTGTAGGATCTTCTAATGCAATATTTACTTTCATAATCAGTTTTATTTTTCTTGGAGAAGTTTTAACGAAGAATTTCTTAATAGGTTTTATCTTTCTGGTTGTTGGAACTGTTATACTTTCTCACTTTAGATTTAGTTATAAAGTCTTAGGCTTTTCTCTTTTGTCTGGTATTTTCTATGCAGGCTATTATTCTCTAATGAAGGTGATGTTTAATGATTATGCATTTGATCAAGCATTCTTCTGGTCAAGAATAGGTTTATTATTTGCTTCAGTTAGTTTATTGATTGTACCTTATTATAAAAAAATAATTTTTCAGGGCACAAAACAATCAAAGGTAAAACATGGTCTATGGATTCTGGGTAATAATATTTTAGGTGGTATTGCTGGAATTTCCTTATTAAAAGCCACAGAATTAGGAAGTGTGACAATTGTTCAGGCATTAAATGGTTTACAGTTTGCTTTTCTAATTATTATCTCTGTAATTTTTGGTAAAATTACTCCAGTATCTTTTGGTGAAAATAATAATATTTCTGATATTGTTCAAAAAATATTATCAGTTTCACTTATTATAATTGGATTCTATCTATTATTTATATAATTATGAAATTATTAAAAAATATTATTAAAAATAGAATATTTCAAGTAATTTTATTGATAATTATTGTATTTTGTTTATTTTGGTATTGGCCTCAAGAAAAAATAAAACCCAATTACGGAGTAACTTTTAGTGCAAAGTATGCTAGAGAATTAAAATTGGATCCAAAAGAATCTCTAGAACAAATAATTAAAGATTTAAATATTAAAAAAATAAGATTAGTTGCTTACTGGGATGATATAGAGGGTGAACAAGGTAGTTTAAATTTCCAAGATCTTGATTGGCAAATTGAAATGGCTGAAAAATATAATGTTGAAGTTATTTTAGCTATCGGTAAAAGAGTTCCTCGTTGGCCTGAATGTCATATTCCATATTGGGCTCTTCAACTTGATCAAGAAAAACAAAAAGAATCAATTTTAAAATTTATTACTGAAGTTGTTAATCGATATAAAGATAAAGAGGTTGTAAAAATATGGCAAGTTGAAAATGAACCTTTTTTAACTGGTTATGCTAAACAGTATTGTGGTCAGTTAAATGAAGAATTTCTCGATAAAGAAATAGCTTTAGTAAAAAGTTTAGATATTGATACTCCTGTTCTTATGACAGATTCTGGAGAGTTGGGATTGTGGGCCGATGCATATTCAAGAGGTGATCAATTCGGTTCTACATTTTATGTATATGTAGCAAATAATTTTTTTGAAGATGTTAGAAGTTTTATGAGTCATAATTCATATCGCTATAAAATGGCTATTATGAAATTATTATTTGGAGAAAAACCTACTTATTTAATTGAGATCTCAATTGAACCTTGGTTAACTAAGCCAATTATTAATACTTCTTTTAAAGAGCAATTGCATAAAATGAATATTGAAAGAGCCGAAATAATACTAGATATAGCTTCTCAAACAGGATTTTCTGAACAATATTTATGGGGTGCTGAGTGGTGGTATTATTTGAAAATAAATGGATATCCAGAATTATGGAACTATATTAAAAGTATTAATAGCTTAAAATAAAAACTTCGTGATATAATTAAAAAATGTATTATTTTATATGTGATATTGGTGGTACCAAAACAAGAATTGCTAGAACTATTGATTTACAAAAATTTGATGAGCCAGTTATTTTTGAAACACCAGACTCACCAGAAGAAGGAATAAAAAATATTATTGATCATGTTTATAAAATGTCTGAAGGTAAAGAAATATTTTCTATGTGTATTGGAATAGCAGGTGTCCTTGATCATGATAACAGCATGGTCCTAAAATCATTTCATTTACCAGCTTGGCAAAATATTCCAATTAAAAAAATAATCGAAGAAAAAATTTCTGCAAAAGTTTATCTACAAAATGATACTGATATTGTAGGGTTGGGAGAAGCTATGTTTGGTGCAGGAAGAGGTTTTTCAAATATTGTTTATATTTCAATAAGTACTGGTATTGGCGGAGTTAAAATTATCGATGGAAAATTTGATAAAAATAAATACGGATTTGAACCCGGTTTTCAGATTTTAAATTGTGAGACTGGTGAAAATTTTGAGGACATAGCTTCCGGAAGTGCTATTGAAAAAAAATTTTCAATGCACCCAAAAGAAATTGCAAAGACAGAACATTGGGAAGACATAATAGAATTTATTGCTGTAGGTTTACATAATTCTATTGTTCACTGGTCTCCTGAAGTTTTGGTTGTTGGAGGGTCAATGTCTAAAGATTTAAGGAGTGATATTTTATATAAAAAAATTAGTAAGATTATGAAAATTCATCCTTCAATTCCTGAAATTAAAATTGCTGAATTAGATTCTGTGGGTGGGCTCTATGGCGGTATGGCTTTTTTGAAACAAATAATGTAGGCTTTTCCGTTAGGAGAAACTTACATATATGAAAATTCACACTCTCGGTCCCTCTGGGACTTATAGTCATGAGACTGCTATTATGATCTTTGGTGGTTCTGATTCTCGTCTTGTATTCCATGAAAGAAATATGGATATCTTTACATCACTTGAAGATGATCCTGACGAAGATTCTTTGGCTGTCGTTCCTATTGAAAATTCAACCGCTGGCCTTGTTGATGAGGTTATGGGTTACTGGAAAAAAACTATTAGAAATTCAAAAGATGATATGGTTAAACCTAAGATTAATGTTTGTGGTGAATATGGTTTACCCATTACACATTCTCTTGTTTCAAATACGGAAGGATGTAAAAAAATTAAAAGAATTTTTTCTCATCCTCAAGCTCTCGGACAATGTTCGGAAAATATTCGTATTATTGAGATTAATCAAGGATCATCAATAGAGCAGATTCCAACAAAAAGTACAGCACTTGCTGCCACACTACTGTCGCAAGAAGGTGATATGGCAATATGTTCCCATTTTTGTGCTCAAAAGGCTGGACTGGTAGTTATAAATCCACAGTTCAATGATTCAAATGGAAATCTTACTCGTTTCCACGTCTTATCAAAGAAAAGACATTCCTTGATGGGTGATGCTAATAAAACAGCGATCCTTTTTTATCTTAGGGATGAACCGCAATCAGAGGCAAATGCTAGTTGGTCAATTTCGGCTGGCAGGACTAATGTCACTACCGCACATTCAGTTGCAGTGGGTGAACCTGGTGTATATGCATTTTACCGTGAATTTGAAACGGGAATTGATTCAGAAGAAGGATGTCGCATTATACAGCGCCTCTCGACCTTTACAATCAGGATTCTTGTTTTGGGTTCTTATAGTTCACACAATTCAGTCAAAGGAGGTGCAAAATGAGTATTCTAATAGTGGGAAATGAAGGTGCTTATGGATCATGGATGCAAAAGAGGCTTATTGAGAAATTTGGTGAGAATTTTGTTAAGGGTGTTGATAAAAAACAATCAAAAGATATTGCAGCATACGCAATGCTTTCAAATATAATTATCAATTGCTCTTCGATGAGTGCATCTAAGATGGTAATGAAGAAAATTGTTTCTGGCTCAAACATATCTTCACTTATTATTGATTTAACCACTTCAAAAAAGGAAATTTCACCAATTATTTCTCATGCTTTGTGTGATTATGCACTGATTCATCCAATGTCAGCACCACCAGAGGATGGTAGATCTTTTTATAAAGAGACAACTGTCTATGTTATTGATACACATAGGATTAAGCGTGTTGAAAATTGGGAATGGTTTAATTTGATCCTAAATGTTATAGGAGGAAAACCAAAGAAAATATCATTAAGTGACCATAATAGAATGGAGGAGATTATTCAAAGTATACCTCATCGAATTGTTGCCACTTTTGCTGAGGCAATTATTTCATCTGGTTATACTTTGAACGAAGTTGAATCCTTGGCTACTCCAGTTAGTAAGCCTTTATGTGAAGCTGTGCGTAGGCATTTTTCGAAAGGTAATGCTGATACATTCGCTGAACTTCAGAAGCTTGCTGGTAGAGGTGTTACAACCCCTATGGGTTCAATGATGTTATTTATTAATAAAGCAGATTATCTTGCTGAAAGAAAAAAGACAAAATGCCTCCGGGAAGAGTGGAAGAAAATTAAGGTTAAACTCGGCCTTTAACGAGTGGGCAGATACTACAATGTGTCTGCCTTTTTATTTTTTGTTGAATAAGTTAATATGTTTAAATATTGCCAGATCGTCTAATGGTAGGACATCGCCCTCTGGAGGCGAGTATCTTGGTT
>CAYYEF010000019.1:0-6730 GCA_964470825.1 uncultured Candidatus Saccharibacteria bacterium
GAAAAAGATGATATTACAATAGAAGAAGAGGTTGAAGCGGAATCTTCTTTTAAAAGCAATAAAGATTCTAAACTTCAAAAACTAGAAGCTGAATTAGAAAAGTGTCGAGCTGAAAAACAAGAATATTTAGATGGTTGGCAACGATCAAAGGCCGACTTTATTAATGCCCGAAAAAGAGACGAGGAAGATAAAAAGAGTCTTTTAAAATATGCTGAGGCTAATTTAATTTCTGAACTAATTCCTGCTCTAGATGCTTTTGATATGGCTATGGGAAACAAAGAAGCTTGGGAAAAAGCTGATCCTAAATGGCGAACTGGAGTTGAGTATATTTATTCTCAAATTACAAATACTCTAACAGCCCATGGTTTGGTAAAAATTAATCCAAAAGGAGAAACCTTTGATCCAAATTTACATCATTCAACTGCTTCTATTGAAACTGAAAACAAAGAAGATGATCATAAAATTATTGAAGTAGTGGCCTACGGTTATTCCTTAAATGGAAAGGTTATCAGAGAACCTCAAGTAAAAGTTGCTCAATATTCTACAAAAACTGAAAACACAGAAAAAAGTGCCTAAAATTATTCTAAAATAAAAGTGTTGACAGCTTTAATTTTTTGATATAATACTCAGACAAATATGCAATTAACCTGCCAAGACATAAAAATAGTTGAGAAAATCGTTGAAACCAGAGAAGGTTTGTTCCTGGCTCGTTTTGTAGTGGTTAATTCTGCTGGAAATATTAAATGGAAATTAATTGAATTAGTTAGTTTACCAGCCCAAGAAAAATGTTCTCAAGAGGAAATTCTTTTAATTGAAGCACCGGAAATCGGTGAAACATACACTGAATTAGAACCTCGCTTCACAAAAATTCTTTCTCCATTTCTTGATTTATTCTTTTTCACAAGCCAACCAACTCGCGCTCCTAATTTTTAATAAATTTATTTTAGTCGCTTTTAGAAAGCGAGCTATTTAGTGCTATTTATTATAGTCTTATATAAATTACTAACTTTATTAAATTAACTATTAAATATTATGGGAAAAATTATTGGTATCGATCTAGGAACAACAAACTCAGCGGTTGCAGTTATTGAAGGAGGTGAACCTCGTATTATTGAAAACACAGAAGGAAACAGAACAACTCCTTCTATTGTCGCGATTGCAAAGAATGGCGAGAGACTAGTAGGACAATTGGCAAAGAGACAATCTGTCACAAACCCAGCAAACACAATCTTCGGAATCAAAAGATTCATTGGTCACAATTTTGACGAAGCTTCAGTGACCAAAGATCAAGAAACTGTGCCTTATAAACTATCAAAATCTGATAATGGTGGCGTACAAGTAGAAATGTCAGGTAAACAATACCGACCAGAAGAAATTTCAGCCATGATTCTACAAAAACTAAAAGCAGATGCTGAACAAAAGCTGGGTGAAAAAATTGACGCGGCTGTTATTACAGTACCAGCATATTTTAACGATGCTCAAAGACAAGCCACAAAAGACGCTGGTAAAATTGCAGGGCTTGATGTTAAAAGAATTATCAATGAACCAACTGCAGCGGCACTTGCATATGGTTTTAACAAAAAGAAGGACGAGAAAATCGTAGTCTTCGACTTTGGAGGTGGAACATTTGACGTTTCAGTTCTAGAAGTAGGTGATGATGTAGTTGAAGTTAAATCAACAGATGGAGACTCACACATGGGAGGTAAAGATATAGACCAAAAAATCATCAAATGGATTTTGGAAGAATTTAAAAAAGAAAGCGGCATCGATATTTCAAAGGACGCACTGGCTCTTCAACGATTATATGAAGCTGCAGAAAAATCAAAACTTGAACTATCAACAGCTACAGAATCAGAAATTAACATCCCATTCATTACCTCAAATCAAGACGGTCCAGTTCACTTGTTATTAAAACTTAGCCGAGCAAAACTTGAAGAAATTGCTGCAGAATATATCGATCGATCAATTGAAATTACTAAGAGAGCCTTGGCTGCTTCTCCATTTAAAATGGAAGAAATAGATGAAATTGTGCTAGTTGGAGGACAAACAAGAATGCCAAAAATTCAAGAAGAAGTTAAAAAACTTTTTGGAGGCAAAGAACCAAACAAATCAATCAACCCTGACGAAGTAGTAGCGATTGGGGCCGCTATTCAAGCTGGTATTCTTCAAGGAGACGTGAAAGACGTTTTGTTGCTAGACGTGATCCCACTTTCTCTAGGTATTGAAACTATGGGAGGTGTAGCTACAAAATTAATTGAGAAAAACACCACAATTCCAGCAAGTAAATCTCAAATCTTTTCTACTGCTGCTGACAATCAAACACAAGTAGAAATTAATGTGGTTCAAGGAGAACGAGCAATGGCTACTGATAACAAATCTCTTGGCCGATTCGTGCTTGATGGAATTCCACCAGCACCAAGAGGTATGCCTCAAATTGAAGTAACTTTTGACATTGATGCCAACGGTATTCTAAATGTAAAAGCTAAAGACAAAGCAAGTAATAAAGAACAATCAATCAAGATTGAGGCAAGCTCAGGACTTTCAAAAGAAGAAATTGAGAAAATGCAAAAAGACGCTGAATTAAATGAAGCTGAAGATAAGAAGAAAAAAGAATTAGTTGATACAAAAAATCTTGGTGAACAAATGGCATATACTGCAGAAAAAGCCTTGAAAGACGCAGGAGATAAAGTGCCAGCTGATGTTAAAACAAGCGTAGAAGAAAAAATAAAAACTTTGCGCGAAACTTTGACAAAGGACAGTATCGAAGAAATTAAAAAAGCTTCAGAAGCACTTTCAACTGAAATGCAAAAAATTGGTGAGGTCATGAATCAAGCTGCGGGGGCCGAGCAAGCTAACCAAGCTCAAAATGCTGGTAATACAAATACTGGCGCAGGAGATGCTAATGTTAAAGACGCTGAAGTAGAAGAAGAAAAGAAGGACGAAACTAAGTAAAATAAAAAGGCCCTGACTCTGAGTGGAAAAAATTCCGCTCAGGAATCAGGGTCTTTAAAATCATTCCGAATCAAGAAATCTGTTCATAGTAATTAAAGCCGTAAGAGAGATTGCTGTAGAAATCAGCCACAGGATTCTGCTAAAATTTTCAGCAGAAACTGAATTGAGTCCCATTCTCAAAAATCCTTCTTGAGCATAATTGAACACTTCGTGACCAGATAAAGTTGCAACAATGCAACACACAACGACAATAATAGTTCTCTTCATAAAGGTGCGATTTCCAAAATATAAACATTATTAATAAAACAAGTCAATGAACAAAGATTATTACAAAATATTAGGGGTTGATAAGAATGCTAGTAAGGATGAAATTAAAAAAGCCTTTCGTAAATTAGCTCATCAATATCACCCTGACAAATCAACAGGAGACGAGGCTAAATTCAAAGAAGCTAACGAGGCTTATACCGTTTTGTCTGATGACAAAAAACGTGCACAATACGATCAATTTGGTAGCGGAGCCTTTAACGGTGGTTTTGGAGGTGGTTCAGGTGGATTTTCTGGCTTTGAAGGTTTTCAAGGTGGTTTTGATTTTTCTGGTTTTCAAAACGGTGATATTGACTTGAATGATATTTTGGGAAGTATTTTTGGTAATCGTGGCCGAGCTCGCACTCGAAAAGGACAAGATATTCAAATGGATATCGAAATTAATTTCAAAGATTCAATTTTAGGCTTTCAAAAAGATATTTCTATTAATCGTCGAAAAGGTGGAATAGAAAAATTCAAAGTAACTGTTCCACCAGGAATTGATAACGGGGAAATGATTAGAGTTCGAGGCAAAGGAGAACCAATTGATGATGGAATACCTGGCGACTTATTCTTGCGAATTTATGTGAAGCCTCATAAATTCTTACACAAAGATGGTATAAATCTATATACTGAACAAAAAATAAAATTAACAGAAGCAATAGAGGGAACTACTCTTGAATTAGATGTGCTTGATGAAAAATTAAAAGTAAAAATTCCAGCAGGAATTAATCACGGAGAAATTTTACGTGTGCGAGAAAAAGGAGTACCGACTACACATGGTAGCGGCAGTCTTTTAATTAAAGTTCTAATTCAAATCCCAGATAGACTTTCTAAAAAAGCAAAAGAGGCAATTGAAATTTTGAAAAAGGAAGGATTGTAGAATATCATTTTTATTAAAAACCAAAAAATAAAACTTTTTCAACAAATAAAACTTTCACAGAAAATAGAAACAATATATAATATTATTAATGAACTTTTTAAATAGTATTATTTCTCTTAATAATTTTGTTTTCTTTTTTATCTTAGCGGTAGTTTTTCTAGCTTCATTTAAATATGGTCGAAAAGTCTGCATGGCTTTAATTCTTTCTACTTATCCAACAATTTTAATATTCAGCAACTTAGCTTTCTTAAAAATTGAAAGTAAAACCACAGCCCTAATTATTCTAGGGCTTGTATATATTTTATCGCTAGTTATTTTATGGATTAACCTAGAACCAAGAAATCCTCACAACAATACCAGAAAAATTATTGATTATATTCTGCTTTCAGTCAGCTTCATGATTCTGCTTGCAGGATCAACAGCACACTCTCTTTCAATTATTAATTCTTTTGTCGACCTTGGTTCCATGACTGATTTAATAAATAAATATATTCAGTATGGTTTTGCTTTAATTATTCCGATTCTTGCAATTCTAATAACAAACAAAGGTTCCAAATATTAAAATAATATGCCAAATACCACAGCCATAGTAATCTCAATTATAATTACTTTTTTAATGAGCTTGGTTTTTGTAGTATTAATTAATTTCAAAAATTTAAATAAAGATGACCACAAAATTGATTTCAGGGTTCTAATTGTTCAACTAATTGCTCTTTTGGTGTGGATTGGAATTTTAGGAAAAGTATTTTTTCCAACAAATAACACTGATCCAATTATAGGCCTAGCCATTTTCACTACTTCTATTGTTATCGGTATCTTTCTAATCCGCAGCATCTTCAAAGAAATTAGCACCCAAGACGAAATTGATGTGCTTATCAAAAAACTAAATAATACTAATCAAAAAATCCTAGAATTAGACAAACAAAAAACGGAATTTGTTTCTATTGCTTCTCATCAATTACGCAGTCCTTTAACGGCGGTGCATGGTTATACTTCTATGATGCTCGAAGGTGATTTTGGAAAAGTTCCAGATAATTTAAAAGAGCCATTAACCAGAGTAAATAGCGCCAGTGCTTCTCTTGGATTTTTAATTAATGACTTTTTAAATATTTCTCGAATTGAAAAAGGGCAATTGGAATATACTTTTGATAAGGTGAACATTACTACACTCTTAAATGATTTATTCAAAGAATTTACCTTAGTGGCTAAAAATCATGATTTAGTGCTACGCGAAAAATATGATGAAACTAAAGATATTTTTGTAAAAGCCGATCAAGGAAAACTGAAACAAATTATTTCTAATTTAATTGATAACGCCATTAAATATACGGTTAAAGGTTATGTAGAGCTTGATTTAACCGAGAAAGGCGACAAGGTTTTAATTTCTATCAAAGACACTGGCATTGGAATGTCTGCACAGACAAAAGGGAAAATTTTTGAAAAGTTTTCTCGAGCAGAAAACGCCAGCCTAGTTAACGCCTATGGGAGCGGTCTTGGTTTGTATGTGGCCAAAGTCATGACCGAAGCTCAAAACGCCAAAATCTGGGTGGAATCAGATGGAGAAGGAAAGGGCTCAACTTTCTTTGTGGAGTTTGAGGAGATGAAATAAAAAAGCGTCACTTCGTGTGACGCTTTGACTTTTTCAGGCCTCGCTGACTTGCACCAGGAAATTGTATATTCCTTTTCTAAAACGGGCACGAGTCATCTTTTTTCCTGAATAGATTAGTTGTCTTGGTAAGGATGGTGGCGGCTGAATAGATTCTATACAATATTTTTGAAATATCGGATTTTCTATATCATCCTTAAATGTCATAATCCTGCCGCTTTGATCCTTGGGAGGTTTAGGATAATGCCTTTTGACATAAGCCCTCCTAATAGGATAAAGAGTTATGCAGATTTTTACCTCCTCATCAGTTAAACCAGCTGGTATTCTGTTAGGACTAAAAAACATATGTAGGTCCATCGCTAATTTTTTACCAAGGATGGCTTGATAGTCCTGGAGGATAGAGTCGGCTTCACTGAAATAATCAATATCGCTCAAAATTTTAGTTTTTTTTCGTCTTTTCATATATAAAGGTTTCTGGAGTGAATATACCATAATTAAGGTTGGTGTAAACAATAATTGACACCTCAAAAGGCGATTTGGTATAATATCCCCACTAGACCTAGAAGAGGCCGCCCTGTGCGACCTCTTCATTTTTTATACAGATTATATTTTTCAAATTATTAAAATTGAGAAAGTTCCGACCAGCAAATCTCTTTAATTCTTTGGAAGTGCTTTTGGGATGAGACAAAATAAAAACCTCTTTATTCCTGCTCTTTAAATACTTACAAAGCGGCAGAAAATCAATGTCGCCCGACAACAACAGAATTCGATCATAGTTATCAATCTCAGCAATGGCTTTGACCGCTAAATCAACATCACAATCAGCTTTCTTGGTAAGAAAGCCATTTTTAGTATAAGTTTTAATCGGTTTTAGAATCATGTCATACCCAAACTCCGACAGCTTGCGAAAAAACTTCACCCGCTCATAGTTTTTATGAAGCTCCACAAAGTCTTGCTTGCTACCCCGAAAGGTCTGCAACTTCACC
>CAYYEF010000019.1:6830-11691 GCA_964470825.1 uncultured Candidatus Saccharibacteria bacterium
TTTCCACCCCACCAAAATAATGAAGCTCTTCGGCCCCATACTTGCGGATTAAATACAGCCGAAGCTTTTGATAATCAATTTTCCACCCCAAAGATTTGAGGCCTCCATAAAAAAGATTGGCGGCGTCTATAAAAGCCAGAGTTCGCATAAGAGGATTATATTGAAAGGAGATGAAATTTTGATAAAGAAAAAAGGAAGAAGTGGGAGGTTTGAAAAAAGCGTTAGTTTGTGGTGTTCTAAGTTTTGAGGTAATATATCATCAACATGGAGAATGAAAATTTGGTAATAAATCCAATTAAAAAAGAAGAGCTTCTTAATTTTTTAGATGATAAAGCAAAAGAAATAATTAAATATTACATTGTAAAATCTTTGTTTTCTCAACCTGAACCTAAAATCGGACAAAAACCATTACCAGTTCAGATTCCGAAAGAACATATAGAGCAGTGGTTTACACAGGCACTTGAAGTAAAACCAGTAGGAGCTGGTTCATATCCTATAGATATTTATAATGAGAATGATCATTGGGGGGCCGATTTAAAAATGTTAAATATAAAAGTTAACACATCTGGTGGTGTGAGAAACACAGATAGTGGCGAAGCTTCATTAAGTCAGAAATTTACTGGAACTGGAAACGATTTAGATATCTCATTTTCTAATAGAAGATATAAAGAAATAATGGATGGTTGGCTTAGTCTATATAAAGATAAATATGAGACCTTAAAAATTAATTATCCCTCTATTAAAAAAATATTTTACTTTTTTATTCTTAGACCTGGAGTACAAGAATGTGGTACAGATTTTTATTTTACAGGAGCTTTTTTAGATTTAAATAAAATAAATAATGTAAAAGTGAATTTTAATAGAACAACCAAAAGTTCAGTATTTTTAGATAATTTTATCTCTCATAATTTTGGAAATACGAAAATATATAAAGCAAAAAGAAGACTTGAACTAAGACTTAAACCAAAAAAATGGATTGATGAAGGGTACTCAATAAGAATATCAACATCTTTTAACTCAAAAAATGTTGATCTACGAAAAGTAAAATTAGATACAGATTATCTAAAACAAGAAGTTGATAAGATGAACGCAATAAAAATAAATTTTGAAGTCTAGTTATTTCATTGCTTCCATCATTTTTTTTGCAATGGCTTCGATAACAGGAACACTAACAGAGTTTCCAAATTGTTTATATAAAGCAGAATCTGCAATTTTAGGTAGTTTATAATCCTTAGGAAATCCTTGTATTCTGGCACATTCAAGAGGGGTAAGCTTACGAATCCCTTTCTTATCTTTAATTATAGGAACGTTATGTCCACCCATACCCATATTTGCAGTTAAAGTAGGACACACACCTTTCTTGTTTTCTCGAATATATTGTCTTCTCCATTGATAAACCTTTCCTTCTTCTTTAACAAAATCTTTTATTCTTTCAAACAATGGTTTTCCATTGTAATAATATTTTTCATCTACCTTTTTCTCAAGTAGATCTGTTATTTTTGTAGTGAGTTTTACTGGTTCTGGAAACTTAAAATTATCATGATAATTTTTATTTCTAAAACCAACAATATAAATACGCTCTCTGTTTTGAGGAATATTTCCGTATTCCATACTATTTAAAACTTTCACTTTTAAATGGTATCCAAGGCTTATTAAAGTTTCTTCGATTATTCTAAAAGTTTTTCCACCATCATGACTTTTTAAATTTTTTACATTTTCAAGTAAAAATCCTTCTGGTTTTTTTGCTTCAATCATTCTAGCTACATCAAAAAATAAATTCCCTCTATCTTTTTTATCTTTAAAACCTTGTCTATAACCTGCAATTGAGAAAGCTTGGCAGGGAAAACCACCAAGAATAAAATCAAAGGGTGGTAAATCTTCAATACCAATTTTTCTAATATCTTCAACAACTAATTTTGAAGTCGGAAAATTTAAATCATAAGTAATTTTACACTGTTGTTCAAAATCATTTGCAAATACAGTTTCAAAGCCAGCTTTTTCAAAACCTATTCTAATTCCACCAACTCCAGCAAAAAGATCAATTGTTCTAAAGCCGTGCTCCGTCTTTTTAATAAGAGGCTTTTCATCTTTTAATTTCATATCCCTGATTACCTGAACAACAACACCTCTAATTTCAACTTCTTTTCTAAAAAATGGAAGCATGTTTTGATTTCTGGGCTCTAATCTAAAGCGAGATTTTTCTCTGTAAATTTTTTTAAGAGTAGCTTCATTATCATCAATGATAGCTACGACAGTTTGACCATTTTCAGCCACAGATTGTTTTTTTATAATTACGATATCTCCATCAAAAATACCTTCATCAATCATACTGTCGCCAGAAACTCTTAAGGCATAGTGTCCACTTGCACTTTTAATATTAGAATTAACCAAAGATACAGTATTTTGAATATCTTCAATGGCCTCGATAGGAGACCCTGCGGCAATTTTACCCACGATAGGTATTTCGATAATAGATTTAATTTCTTTTTTAGGCGATATACTTCTTTGACTATTAGTTTCATTTGTAAGATATCCCTTTTCTTTAAGAGTTTTAATATGCTCGTGAATAGTTGAAACTGCTTTTAATTTCAGCTTCTTTCTAATTTCTTCAATAGTTGGGGATATACCATTTTCAGCTATATATTGATTAATGAAGTCGAATACTTGTTTTTGTTTTTTTGTAATATTAATCATAATTTTATATAAAAATAAGTTTTGCTACATTTGTATTATAACCGAATAAAAACCGAAAGTTAGAGCAGTTATCCACAGTTAATCACCACACAACTTTGGGACATTGGCGCTATAATTATTATGTACAAGATCTTTTAGGTCGATATTATTAGAAAAAAATAAATAATAAATATGGCAACTTTTAAACTTTTAAAGACGATTTCAAATCAGTTTTATTGGACAATAGAATCTGATAAAAACTATAAAATAATCGCTAGGAGTAGTGAAAGCTACATTAATAAAACAGACGCTCTTTATTCAATAGAGTGGCTTAGAAATAATGCAAAACTAGCATCATTTATAGATGAAACAAAAAAATAGGTCGACTTGGAAAAATATTAAAGTACATAGAGCCGGGCGACTCGATGTGATAAGCGGGATTCATTAATGTTAGAAAAGCATGTAAGAAGGCGATCAAAATAATATACCTTCCAACAATAACCGCATTAAGGCGGTTATTGTTTTATAAAAAAATTTTGTATTTTTAATAGTTGTAGTATAATGTGTTCAATTATGGCTATCCAATTTAAAGAACAGAATACTAGTGGTAAATTACAAGCCATCATAACTATTGACAATGGTGATCTTGAGGCTCTAAAAACTGTTATGGAACAATATTCTTTTATTAATGAGGAAGCTCTTTTACGTTACGCTCTTGTTGCATTATTAAAATCATCAGACAACAATCTATACATAAGAGATAACGGAAACATTGTTGCAATGAAAATTCATGAAAGTTTAATTAAAAAAGAAAATATTAATGAATAGTCTCTTGTTATGGCAAACACTAGAAAGAAAATTCCAAAAGAGCTTGAAAATATTGCATATTCAGAGGATGTAAATGCACTGCAAGAACAAGTTGATAGATGTTATTCAGAACAAAGATATGAAGCCTTTCAAAATGCGGTTGAAAAAATAATAGGAAGATACAATAAGACAGTATTTGGATGGGCTATTTTACTGTGGCTAATAACATTAATAGCGAGTATGTTATTGCAAAAATTTTTTAATGTATTTTAATTTAAAAAACTTAATTAGTTGTCTCTTCCCCCAACACCTCATCTTTGCTACAATTTACCCCATGAAACAAACACTTTTATCAGGCGTAAAGCCAACTGGTCGACCTCATATCGGTAATTATTTTGGGGCCATGAAGCAATTCGTCGATTTACAGAACGACTACAATTCCTTTATCTTTATCGCTGATCTCCACGCCATTACTTCGCCAGAGATTCAAAACGGCGCCACTCTCTCTCAAAACACCAAAGACGTCTTGGCTGATTACTTGGCTATTGGCCTTGATCCCGATAAAACTACTTTATATAAACAATCTGACATTCCAGAAGTGACTGAGCTGGCTTGGTATTTTGATTGTTTGGCTAGCATGCCGTATTTGATGCGCGCTCATTCCTTTAAAGACGCTGAAGCTAAAAACAAAGAAATCAATGTGGGCGTTTTCAATTATCCAGTGCTGATGGCGGCGGATATTTTGGTGGTGGATGCTGATGTGGTGCCTGTTGGTCGTGATCAAAAACAACATGTCGAAATTACTCGGGACTTGGCGGGGAAGTTTAATAATACTTATGGCGAGACTTTTAAATTGCCCAAGGAAATGATGGTGGCCGAAGTGGAGACTGTGCCTGGTATTGATGGTCAGAAAATGAGTAAAAGTTATGGCAACACTATTCCATTGTTTGCGACTGATGACGAGATTCGCGCGTTGGTGGCGAAAATTCCTACTGATTCCAAGGCTGTTGAAGAGGCGAAAAATCCTGACGAAAATAACATCTACAATATTCATAAACTATTTTTAAGTGCTGATGAGAACGAGGCTGTGCGGGCGAAATATACTGCCGGCGGTATGGGTTATAAAGAAGCTAAAGATATGTTGGTGGCTGATTTAATTAAATTCATTGCTCCTCTTCGTGAAAAGCGCGCTCAGATTATTGCCGACGAAGCCTACCTTGCTCGTGTCCTTGAAGAAGGTAAAACAAAAGTCCGCGCTATCGTCGAAGCCAAAATGGCTGATGTGAGGAAGAAGGTGGGGACTGCGTTTTAAGATTGACTGGCCTTAATTCAATTTGATATAATTAGAGCCTAATTTGGGGTAACCCATTTAAAAGCCACT
>CAYYEF010000020.1:0-11327 GCA_964470825.1 uncultured Candidatus Saccharibacteria bacterium
GTTTAGCTTCTTTTAGAGAAAGTTCAATGTAACCATCTTCATTTTTGATATCTACTACTTTAGCAGTAACAGTATCTCCTGCATGAATCTTTCTAATAAGATCTCTAGCAATAATATATTCTCGGCCAAAAATAATACCTGTTCCAAATGGGAACAAATCAATATAGACAGCTGATTTTTCTACTGCAAGAACTGGACCTTCGATCATCTCACCAATTTTTGGCGGATTTTGAATGCCGTCTGCAATTTTTGACATTGCATCACTAGCATTTTCATTTGTAATAATTGTATTCATATATAATTAAAAGGCAGCAGATCTGTTTGCATAGCAATCGTGACAATAAACAGGGTTAACTACTACCTGACTGTTAATAAAATAGTCGTTCATAAGTATAACTATTTTTTAGAAAAAGTAAAGATTTAGGCCTTTTTATTATCTAATAACTGCAGGATTAATAATGTTATCTTCTGTATTTTCAGAAATAGATGTTTTTATTTTTATATTAATTTTTTCAGGTTTAAATTCCTTAATAGTTAAGTATGAAGGTAGGTTAAACATCTTTTCTGTTATTTCTACTCTATTTACACCATCTTGGAAGTTTCTAGCATCAATTATAATCTGATTTCCTTTTGTTGGATCAAAATTCTCCAAATCTTTTTGAGCACCACTTACGATCACATTAATAGATTTTGCACCAATATCTTCAATAACATATGTATTTGGAAGAAATCTTATTTCGACAGGAACCTGAATCTCCTTTGCAATAATTCCTGCCTGAAAAACAAACAAAAACCATAAAACTCCCGCAATAGAAAAAGATAGTAGCTTTGTCCAGAAATGCTTTACAAAAACATAATCGAAGAAATTTTTCCAAGTAAGTTCGTCCGCCTCATTTTCTTTGTAGAAATCAAGAAGTTCTTGGCGAAGTTCTCTAATATTTTCAATAGGTTTAATTTGACCATTTTCTGAAACAGAAATAGTCCCCCGCTCTTCAGAAACAATTATAGCCAAAACATCTGACTGCTCTGATATTCCGACACCTGCTCTATGTCGCAAACCAGCTTTAGCATAAGCACTATAATTCTCTGCTAGTGGAAGATGAACTCCGAATTTTCTTATTCTATTTCTAGAAATAATAACAGCACCATCATGTCCGGGCGTATGACTATCAAATATACTTAGAATAAGATGAGTACTTATTCTAGCATCAGCATTAAAACCACCATTTAATAAATCTTCTATATTTTGCTCCCCTTGAAAAATTATTAGAGCCCCAATTTTCTTTTGAGACATAAACTCTACAGCATTCAATATAGAATCTATAGACTCAACTGGCATGGATAAAACTTTACTAAAATGGAATTTTGTAGGAGCAGAAATCCACCTAATAAACCTTCTCAATTCTCCTTGGAAAACAACCACTAAAATAACAATTATGAAGGTAAGTAAGGGTTGAAAAAACTGTCTAATTAAAGCCAAATCAAAAACTGTAGACAGATAAAATAATACTGATAAACCTAAAATAGCATTAACAATGATGTAAGACTGGGTCTGCTTTATAAAAAGAAGGATAAAATAAAAAATTAAAGTAACAACAAGAATATCTAAGAAATCAGATGCCGTGAAGTTGTTTAGAATTTCTGGTAAAAAAGTAATAGACTGTAGAGTGTTTGCCAACATATAAAACAATCTTATAATTTTTTTTCAAAAAATTCAATCTACAATATTAACTAGTTAAAATTATTCATTGCCACTAAATACCCTTCCGAAATTACTGAATCAACAGCCTTCATTATTTGTGGACGGATTTTTTTAAAATTATCTAAATCTTTTGGTGAAAATTTTCCCAGAACATGATTAATAACTTTCTCACCGTGCTCTGGTTTTTTGGTCTTTCCAGAAATAGTTACTGGGGCAATTCCAATTTTTAATCTAGGATAAGCCTCAGTTTTTAACATTTTGTGAATTGACTCAACACCCTTATTACCTCCACTACCACGATTAAATTGGATCTTATATTTTCCTATACCTAAATCAATATCATCATGTATAACCAAAATATTATCAGCGCCAGTAACTCCTTTAGAAATTTTCTTTGTCTTAACAAAATAAGAAACAGCCTTACCAGAATTATTCATAAATGTTTCAGGTAAAATTGCGGTAACAGTCTCTTTTCCAATTTTTCCTTTTGAAATTAAAGAATTTGATTTTTTATCAAAAACAAAATCGCTGAAATCATTTTTATTACAAAAAAATTCCACAATCTCACGACCTATATTATGTCTAGTATTTTTATATTCTTCCCCAGGATTACCTAAACCAATTAAATAAAACATATAACAATATTATGGAAATAAAATCTAATTTGTGTCAAATCTTATTTTATATTAAAATGCCATTAAATGTTAGATCAGATTAAAAAGACAAAAAAAACAGATGACTGGAATTTATTAGAATTTGTTAAATTTTTATTAATTACCACAGCAATTGTCTTACCTATCAGGTTTTATGTGGCTCAACCTTTTGTTGTAAATGGGGAATCTATGTTTCCGACATTCAAAGACGGTCAGTATTTAATAGTAGATCAAATTTCTTATAATCTTGGAACTCCGCATAGAGGAGACATCGCTATTTTTAAATTCCCGCAAGACACTTCTAAATTCTTTATTAAAAGAGTTATTGGATTGCCTGGAGAAACTGTTGAAATAAAAGGCCAAGATGTATATATCACACCTAAAGGGTCAACAGAAAAAATTAAACTAAACGAACCTTATATAGAACTTAAAAGAGATGTTTATGAAACAACTACCCTAGGTGAAACTGAATATTTTGTTATGGGAGACAATAGATTACAAAGCTACGACTCTCGTTTCTGGGGTCCTTTAGATCAAAAATATCTTGTAGGTCGTGCGTTATTAAGATTGTTACCAATAGATGCGATAAATTATTTACCAGGTAAAGCACAGTATTAAAAAGTTATGAGCAAAAAAGAACCAAAAAAAGAAATTAAGAACAAGGATTCGAAAGAAATAAAAATATCAGAAAACATAATTCCAGCAATTTATTTTGGATTCAGATTAAACAACCCTACAGAAGTAACTGCAGAGGATATAAAACTTTCAAAAACTTTATATAGGGAGAAAAATTTTTTACACAATAATCTATTTCCAATAGAAGAACTTGTTGCTCAGTTAAGATATTTTAAAGATAGAGAAGAAGATTCAATGAGTCCTCTACTTGCCATAAATGAAGGGGTTGCCTCAGGAACCCACAATAAACATCGTAATAAGCCTAATGAGGAATTAATAAATCTACATATTATAGGAGTTGAGACTAGTATTGCCGAAGCTCTAGCAATAAAAACAACAGAAGCAATTTTGCATGAAAATGGCTATAAAAATGTTTACTTTAAAATTAATGACTTAGGAGGAAAAAGTGCCCAAAGTAAATTTCTAAAAGAAGGTACTGCTTATTTTAGAAAATATATAGTAAATCTAACGCCTGACGATAGACAACTTTTTAAACAGAGTCTTTACCATTTAATTAGCGAATCTAAAAATCTTGATGATGAATTATTTCAAAACGCTCCAAAACCAATGGACTTCCTTGGTGATGAAACCAGAAAAAACCTAAGTGAATTACTTGAATTTTTAGAAGCTCTAGAAACTCCCCATGAAATTAATGGTTTTCTTTTGGGTGATCCTAATTATTCCTCAGACACTATTTTTGAAGTTATAGATGAAAACAGTTGTAAAGTATTAGCTTATGGTACCAGATATGATTCCCTTGCTAGAAAAATAGGTATAAGAAAAGACATACCAGCATTAAGCGTAATGATTAAAACAAAAAAGACCAAGCTAGCTTCCCCAAGAACAATAAATAAGGTAAGGGAGCCAATATTCTTTCTAATTCAAGTTGGATATACAGCAAAAATAAAAGCTCTAAAAATAATTGACGATTTAAGAAAAGCTGGAATTCCAATTAAGCATGCAATATACCGAGATAAACTTTCTTCTCAAATTATTTTTGCAAAAAAATACCCTCACTCATACGATTTGATTATTGGTCACAAGGAATCAATTGAAAATTGTGTAATTGTTAGAGATAGTCAAGGACGTTCTCAAAAAACAGTTAAAATTCCAGAATTGGTGGAATACCTAAAGAATATAAAATAAGGTTTGCCATAAAAAAATTAATGTGCTAATCTATTCTCCACATATGGCAGTAAATGTAAAAATCGTTAAGAAAAATAATGAAAACAGTGTAAGCGTTTTAAAACGTTTCAGTCGTCGTGTTCAAGAATCTGGTGTTATCGTTAAAGTTAAATCAAAACGATATGCAGAGAGAATGCCTTCAGACTACACAAAAAAGAAAAACAAATTGAAATCTCTAAAGAAAAAAGCAGAATTTCAAAAAATGTTTAAACTTGGTAAAGTATCAAGCGGCAGAAAATAATGTCTTTTGAATTCCAAAACAATACAAAAAGCAACTTACCTTTTAGTGAGTTGCTTTTTGTTAATATTAAAGAAGCTATTCTTAAAAAGAACTATGAACTTTCATTTGTTTATGTTGGTGATAAAAAATCTAAAGAACTAAATTTAAAATATAGACAAGGAAATTATATTCCTAATGTTCTTAGTTTTCCTATTGATAAAAATTCTGGAGAAATTTTTATAAATCCCAATCAAGCAAAAAAAGAATTTAAAAAATTTAATATGACCTATGAAAATTTTTTAATTTATCTTTTTATACACGGATGTCTACATTTAAAAGGTTTGGATCATGGTACTAAAATGGATTCGCTAGAGAAAAAATTATTGAAACAATTTTCTAAAAAATAATTTTTTAAGATAAACATAAATATACAATAAAGACAACTTATACACAGGCTTTTTTATAAGAAATGCAGTATTATTAATATAAGTTATGAGGGGAAAAATTGCAGTTGGAATTGATATTGGAACATATCAAGTAAAAGTAGTAGTGGCTGAAGAATCTTCAGATAGACACGCCATGCCAAATATTCTAGGTGTGGGATATGCAGAATCGAAAGGTTTACGTCACGGTTACATCATTAATCAAAATGATGCTATTAAAAGTATTAGGAAAGCAGTTAACCAAGCTGAAAAAGCTAGCCATCACAAAATCGATAAAGTTTTTGTTTCAATTGGCGGTATAGGGCTTTCAAGCGTAACAGCAACAGGTTCAATAATGATTTCCAGAGCAGATTCAGAAATAACTGAAATTGATTTAGAGAAAGTTGCAAAAGAATGTCAGGCACAAATTCCAAGTGCAATTACTATGAATCGCCAAGTCATTCATCAAATCCCTCTTGAATATAAGATTGATGGAAAAAATGTTTTAGGAAACCCGATTGGAATGAAGGGAGTTAAGCTTGAAGTTAAAATGCTTTTTGTAACTTGTTTAATTCATCATGTAAATGAATTAATAAATACTATTGAAGGTGCTGGAGTAGAAATTATAGACGTTATGGCTTCTCCACTTGCAGCCGGCCTTGTAACTCTTTCTAAAACGGAAAGAATTGCTGGTTGCGTACTTACAAATATAGGGTCCGAAACTGCTTCAATGGTAGTTTATGAGAACGATATTCCAATAGCTCTTGAAGTTTTTCCTATAGGTTCAAATGATATTACTAATGATATTGCTCTTGGTTTGAAAGTTTCTTTGGAAGATGCAGAGAAAATTAAAAAAGGAAGAAATGAAGGAATAAAAGAAAGTAGTGTTCCTCAAAAAAAACTAGATGAGATAATTTATTCTAGATTAAAAGATATTTTTGAATTAATTGATGTTAATTTAAAAAAGATTGGTAAAAGCGGACTTCTTCCAGCAGGTATTATTATCACCGGTGGCGGCTCTGGTATTGTAAATATCGAAGACTTAGCTAAAGCTTCTCTTAAATTACCATCAAAAACAGCCAGAATAGCTACAGACACAAATAACGTAAAATGTGGTAACGCCAACACCTCTATAAAAATCAAAGATGCCACATGGTCTGTTTCTTATGGCCTATGTATGTTTGGCTTATACTCAGATGAATTCAATGCTTTAAATAACGGCTCTAAATCAAATATTATTACAGATTTGATTAAAAAATTTACTTCTATTTTTCACAAATTTTTACCATAAATTCCTATAAAAGCCTTAAATTACAATACATTTTTGGTATAAGTCAAAAGAAATTTCCTTGCAATTCCCCTCTCTTTCAACTATGATTTAAGTAACCTAATGGTTGGGAATTATTAGTTAATTTTTTATTATATGCCACAAGTAAAACCTGAAATTGAAACATTTGCACGAATAAAAGTTGTCGGGGTTGGAGGTTCAGGATCAAACGCAATCGATCACATGATCAACACAAAAGTAAAAGGTGTTGAGTTTATTGCAATTAACACTGATGCTCAAGATCTACATACATCTCTTGCAAAGAAAAGAATTCATATCGGAAAAAATTTAACAAAGGGTCTTGGCGCTGGAATGAATCCAGAAATTGGAAAAAGAGCAATTGAAGAAACTAAAGAAGAAGTTCAAGAATCTATGAAAGGAGCTGATATGGTTTTCATAACTTGTGGTCTTGGAGGAGGAACAGGCTCTGGTGCAAGTAGCGTTGCTGCCCAAGTCGCTAAAGAAATTGGTGCACTAACAGTTGGCGTGGTGACAAAACCCTTCTTCTTTGAAGGAAGACAAAGAAGCAAGATTGCCGAAAATGCCCTTGATGAATTACGAAAAGAAGTAGATGCAATTATTGTTATTCCCAACGACAGATTGCTTTCAAATATTTCAAAAGAAACTACTGCTGAAAATGCTTTTGCAATGTGTGATGATGTTCTTAAACAAGCTGTAGAAGGTATTTCTGATCTTATTACAACTCCCGGAATAATAAATATAGACTTTGCTGATGTTCGTTCTATCCTAAAAGAATCTGGTTCAGCATTAATGGGTGTAGGTATTGCTTCAGGTGAAAAAAGAGCAGAAGAAGCTGCAAAAATGGCAATTAATTCCCCTCTTCTTGATCTATCTATTAATGGAGCAAGAGGCGTACTATTCTCAATCGCAGGAGGTAGCGATTTAACAATGTTTGAGATCCAAGAAGCTGCAAAAATTATTACTGAATCAATGGATCCAGATGCAAAAGTAATTTTTGGAACTGTTAAAGATGAGAAACTAAAGAAGGGTGATGTTCGAGTAACTATAATTGCTTCAGGTTTTCCAGAAAGTACTTCAAATAAAAAATCACTATTCGGAAATACAATCTCATCTAGAGTTGAAGAAGATCGTAAAGAAGAATCAGGAGCTGGAAAAATCTTTAATACTCTTGGAATAACAAAAAAGGAAGAAGTTAAAGAAGAAATAAAGGAAGAAGAAGTTAAACCAACAACCACTTCACAACAAGATGACGACGATGAATGGGGTGCGGTTCCAGCTTTCCTACGAAGAAGTAAAATCAAATAAATAAACAGAAAAACATCTCAAAAGAGGTGTTTTTTCTTAAAAAATCATAGCTGTGTTAAAATATCGAAATGTTTGAATTAATTATTATTGGCGGCGGACCAGCAGGAGTAGCAGCTGGTGTATATGCTTCTAGAAAACAACTTAAAACATTATTAATAACAGAAACTTTTGGTGGCCAAAGTGTAGTTTCGGATGGAATTGAAAACTGGATTGGCGAAATAAAAATTAGTGGTTTTGATCTAGCTAAAAAAATGGAAGCTCACTTGATAGCCTATAAAGGAGAATATCTAACTATTAACAAAGGAGAGAGGGTTGAATTAGTTACTCAAAATCCAGATAAAACTTTTATAGTAAAAACAAATAAAGGAGAATACCCTACCCAATCAATTCTTATTGCAACAGGCTCAAATAGAAGAAAATTAGAAGTTCCTGGCGCGGATAGACTTGAATATAAAGGCTTAACATATTGTGCTACTTGTGATGGTCCAATGTTTGCAGGCCAAGATGTTGCAGTCTTTGGTGGAGGAAATTCTGCACTAGAAGGTGTAGCTCAATTATTACAATACTGTAAATCTGTAACCTTGGTTCATCGTAGAGAAGAATTTAGAGCAGATCCCATAACTATTGAATCAATTAAAAAAGATTCTAAATTAAAAATGATTCTAAATGCAGAAGTTATAGAAATTTTAGGAGATAATTTTGTAAATGGTTTCAAATATAGAGATAAAATATCTGGTGAAATTATTGAAGTGCCGGTAACAGGAATTTTTGTAGAAATTGGTGCCCTACCTGCTACAAGTTTCGTAAATTCTCTTGTAGATTCACTTCCTGACGGAACAATAAAAATAGATCCTTGGAATCAGAGGACAAATATAGAAGGGGTCTGGGCGGCTGGAGATTGTACAAATATTCTATATCACCAAAACAATATTGCTGCAGGTGATGCGGTTCGTGCTCTAGAAGACATTTTCTTGTGGGTAAAAAATAAAAAATAAATGTTATAATTATCTAATCGACCTATACGATTAGAATTTAACATTAAAAAATTAATTAATATATTATGAAAAAAATAATTTTGCTTTTAGTCCTAATTGCTTTTGCTATTCCGGCATTTTCTTTTGCAGAAGATACAACATCAGCTTCAAGCACAAGATCTACAAAAAGTGAGATGCGTGAAGAAAAGATGAAAGAGAGATTAGAAAAGGCTTCATCTACAAGAGCTGCTAAGTTAGAAGCTAAAGAACTAAAGATGAAAGAGAGATTAGAAAAGGCTTCATCTACAAGAGCTGCTAAGTTACAAAAACTAGAATCAAGAAATTCATCTAGCACAGTAGATATTGCTTGTGTTAAAAACGCTGTTGGTGAAAGAGAAGATAGTTTTATATCAGCTTTCTCTAAGTTTAATTCAGCAATTTCTGAAGCAATGACAGATTTTAAAAATGCTTTGCTTAATGTTTGGACAAAAACAGATAAGAAAGAAAGAAAAGATCTTAGAAAATCAGCACAAGAAACATTTAAAGACGCAAAGAAAAATGCAAATGATAGTTATAAAAATGAAAAGAGAGCTGCATTAGAAAAATTTAAGACAGATACAAAAAATAAATGTAAAAGTACTGAAGCATCATCAGAAGAAGAAGTTGAAGTAACCGAAACAAATCTTTAACCCTTAAGTTGCTCATAAAAAACACCTAATAAATAGGTGTTTTTTATTTTTAAAATAAAATCACGCCCTAAATTAAGGCGTGATGAGGTGCTGATAGTTATTAAGAATTGCCCTGCAAAACTCATTCAAATCCTTTAAGTTTTTTAGGGTTTGACACAATTCAGCACTAACGGGTGGGTTAGACATGTAAACCTCCTCATTATTTAAAAAACCGATACTCTGTTTTTTATGCTCATAAACAATAAGCTCTATACCCTTTAGATCATTTCTTTTTTTAGAATCCGAAGATTCAGATTCTGAAATAATCAAAGCAACAAAGTATTCCAAATCTTCAGTTGAGAGGGATTTAATTTCTGCCAAATCAACTATATGAAAACATTCTTCCTTTAAACGACTGCTGACTAGGAGTCTGGCTCCTGGAATTAATTCCAACAAATCATCTTGCTCTCTTGGTTCGCATTGTACGAGTTTTTGTTTAGATATAAAACGAAAATAATTTGAGATTAGAATTTTATCAATTATAAATTGACTCAACTCAGATGGTTCAGCAAAAATATCTGTAACAAATTTTTGCAAATTCCTAAAATGAGACTGGGTTGAACTTATAAGAGATAATTGTTTTCTTCTTGCACGTTCAGTTTTTATTTTTTTTAACTTTTCTTGCCTTTTACGAGACATTTCTGCCAAATTACTTTCGTGTAAAACCATACCTCTATTGTAAATAAAGGCTCGATTGAGTTCTTCTTTAAGGTTCATTATCTTAGCGTTTCTTAAAAAAGAATAGCACCACATTTAATAAAGTCAATCAAATATATTATTATTAAATAATAATCTTATAATTTAAGAATTTTTTCTTCTAAAATTACCAACACCTCATTAGCAGATTTTGTGGAAACATCAATAATTAGATCAGTATATATTTTTGTATGTTCAACATATTTCTTATGCATAGGTAATAAAACTTTTGAAAAATATTCTTGGTCTAAAATAAACTTATTCATACTTCTCCTTTTTGTTGAATCCTCAATAGGGATATCAAAATATAACTTATAATCAAACATATCCCTGACCATCTTATCCCACAGTGTCAAATATCCTTCAAGGATTACTACTGGTTTTGATTCAATTACATATTCAATCTTATTTTGAAGTGAATGATTATAATTTGGATTATACAGCTCACTTTTTGTAAAAACTTTTACCGAATTACCATTTTTTAAAGAAACAAGATCTCTATAAATTTTTTTAAAATCTATAGAATCTGGATGATCCCAATTTGTAAACCCTTTTAAAATTGGGACTTGTTCTTTATTTTTAAAATAATCATCAATATGAAGCAAAGCAATCTTGTCTGGATATTTTTTAGAAAGACTAACTGCAACAGTAGATTTACCACTACCACTACCTCCCGCAATTCCTATAATAAAGACTTTATTCATAACAATAGATTATATACTACCAAATAAAGCACTCACTTATAACTCTCCAATTACAATATAATAAATAAAAACTAGGGTTAGTTTTTAAATTCTAATGAAGATACTACGGATTCAAAAACCTTTAAAGATTCATCAGCATTTAAATCGCATATTTTTGCATAAAATTCATACCAGTACCCATTATTCTTAGTGACTATTTTCTCATAATAGCATTCCTTTATATCATTATTACCTTTTGCATATACTTGCATCTTATAAGCAGTCCGTCCTCCTATTTTAAGTTCAGAGAATTTAGTAATTTCATTCCATTCTTGAGATATACCTGACTTGAACTTGACCTCATCTAGCTCTGTATTAAATGAAGGGGTCATTTTGTCTGAATCTTCTAATATATCAAAAGCAAAATTTCCTCCTGACTTTATTTCGAAGTTTACAAAATTACCACCATTTTTGCTGAATACATTATTATTACTGATACTTACCTTATCGATAGGATAATCAAATCTTACACCAAACTGACTATTGTTGTAAGTTTTTATTTCTTCGTCTGAAATAGTTTTCTCAGGCTCTTGCACATCAGCAACATATGTCTCATTTTCTAATTTTGCTTCTTTATTTTTATCATTTAAATAGTATTTTCCTCCGACTATCAAAGCAAGAGTGGTTAAAATAATAATCAAAATTACCCAAAAACCTTTTTTTGTGTTTTTCATATGGAATCTATTATATCATTTTTACTCAATTTTTTAGCTAC
>CAYYEF010000021.1:0-10385 GCA_964470825.1 uncultured Candidatus Saccharibacteria bacterium
TTTAATTCCAATTCATTTATATATGCAATTACTTTTTCTACTTCAATTGATAAGTGATTAATTATATTTTCTATTGTGTTTGGATTTTTTAAATATCTATAGATTTTCTTTTCAAGATTATTTAGGTTATTAATAATTTTATCATTATGTTTTATTTTTAATGAATTAATTTTCTCATTATCAAAACCGAGTATATATAGAATATCTTCACTTTTTGTTATAACAGCTGCTCCTTCCTTAATTAAATTATTGGTTCCAGTGGAATTGAAATTAAAAATTGATCCTGGTACCGCCAAAACATCTCTGTTGTAATCAAGTGCTAATCTAGATGTAATCATGGTTCCAGATTTTTCCCCAGACTCAATAACTAGAACCGCATCACAAATTCCAGCCATAAGCCTATTTCTAGATGGGAACGTCCAGGGCGCCGCTACTGTTTTATTTGAAAATTCGGAAATTAAAGTGCCGCCACTTTCCAAAATTTTTATAGCCAGATTAAAATGTGCTCGAGGATAAATTACATTTTTATCAAGCCCAGATCCAGGAAATGCAATTGTGTTTATTTTGTAATCAATAGCAAAATTATGAGCTATAGAATCTATTCCATAAGCCAGTCCAGAAACAATCGTTATTGGGAAACCTTGTAGGCCTGAAATTAGATTTTTGCAAACATCTACACCGTATTCTGTATGTTTACGAGGTCCAATAATACATAAAAATTTGTGTTCAGGGTTTGGTATAGAGCCTCTATAATATAGACGCTTTGGTTTATTAGAAATTTCAGTTAGTTGTTTTGGCCAATATTCATAACTTAATTTTTTAATAGGAAAATTATCCATTAGCTGTAATTTACATAATTTGATATGATGTTTTTATAAAAAGGAACTAAAATAAAAATAAAATTTATGCTTGATATTAAATTTATTCGTGAAAACAAAGAAGTTATAGATGCCGGCGCAAAGAAAAAACGCATTAATTTTGATGTAAACAAACTTATAGAAGTAGACGATAAACGTCGAGAACTTTTGCAAAAAATTGAAGAATTGAGAGCAAAACAAAATGAGGTTAGTCAAAAAATTCCAACCGCAAGTGATGCTGATAAAAATATTTTTCTAGAAGAAATGAAAAATGTTAAAGCTGAACTGTCTCAATTTGAAGAACAAATAAAGCCGATAATGCATGAATGGCAATCTTTAATGCTCCAAGTTCCAAACATCCCAGATATGTCTGTACCCGAAGGTGGAGAAGGTGATTTTGTTGAAGTACGTACTTGGGGAGAAAAACCAAATTTTGATTTTACACCAAAAGATCATATTGATCTTGTGACTCAAAATGATATGGCTGATTTTGAGAGAGGTGTAAAAATTTCTGGTTTTCGTGGTTATATTCTAAAAAAAGACGGAGCACTTTTGCAGTGGGCTCTAATGCAATTTGTAACAGAACAATTAGTTAAGAAGGGTTATATTCCAATGATAGTGCCCGCAATGGTAAATAAACAAACTCTTCTTGGAACAGGATATTTACCGCAGGGTGAAGAAGATTTATACAAGACTCAAGACGAAGATTATCTTTCAGGTACAGGAGAAGTGGCAACAATGGCATATTATAGTGATGAAGTAATTCCTAAAGAAAAACTGCCTTTAAAATTTATTAGCTTCTCAACTTGCTTTAGAAGAGAAGCGGGAAGTCATGGTAAAGACACAAAAGGTTTAGTTCGTGTTCATGAGTTTCAAAAATTAGAACAAGTTATTTTGTGTGAAGCTAATCACGAAGAAACTGTGAAATTCCATGAAGAACTTTTGGCAAATTCAGAAGAAATTATGCAACTTTTGAAAATTCCACACAGAGTTATTTTACTTGCTGCTGGTGATATTGGGCTTGGACAAGTTAAAAAGTATGACATAGAAGCTTGGGTTCCAAGTCAAAACAATTATCGAGAAACTCACTCTGCTTCATATTTTCATGATTTCCAAACCCGTAGATTAAATATTAAATATGATGATGGAGAAAAGAAAAGATATGCTCACTCATTAAATAATACCGCTATGGCTTTTCCAAGAATTCTAGTTCCAATAATTGAAAATTATCAACAACCAGATGGCAGTATTAAGGTTCCAGAAGTTTTGGTAAAATATATAGGTAAGGAATATTTAGGTAAAAACTAAAATCATAATTTTAGATAAGCTCTTTCAAAAAATGTCAGATAAAAATTATAAATCTTCAAAGTTAATAAAAAGGAAGAAAAAAATCTTCATATTTAAGATAGTAACATTTATAATTTTAACTATATTAGTCATTTCAGGTATATCATATTTTTCTAATTCTGAAATAGTAAAAATTTCTAATATTGAAATTAATGACACTAAATTTTTTGATAAAAAAGAAATATTAACAATCGTTGATGAAGAATTAAAAAATTCTCACTTAATGATTTTTGGTAAAGATAATATTTTACTACTCCCACGTCATACCATAGAGAAGAGAATTAAGGAATATCATAATTCTATTGAAAAAGTTACTGTCAGTCTTTCTGGATTAAAGTCAATTTCTATTAATATTAAAGAATATAATCCAGTAGCTGTATGGTGTTCTGGTGAAGAGTGTTATTACATAAATGATTCTGGGCTAGTTTTTATTAAAACCTCATTTGATTATGATAAAAATTTGGTTAAGTTTCATGATTGGATTCATGATGATCCTTTAGGAAAAATATATACAGATGCTGAGACATTTAAAAAAATGATGACCCTAATTAATCTTGTTGCCAAAGTTCCTTTAAAAGTTGTTTCAGTTAATACAGAAGATGGTTTAACTTTCTTTTTATATACAGACTCCAATACTAGATTGCTTTATGAAATAAATGACGATCCTGAAGAAGTTGCTAATAATTTGAATACTGTAATTGAGAAAGATGCCATTAATCGGGCTCAGTTAAATAATATAGATTATATAGATTTAAGATTTGGTAATAAAGTCTATTACAAAATTCGCTAAACGGTATTATAATAATAGAGATGAATTTTCTTTTAATTATTCCATATTATTTTTCATGGCACTATAGCCAAGGATTCTTGGATTATTTTAGAGTTTGGAAAAATATAGTTTGGTTTACCTGGAATTTTTTCTCAATAAAGATTTTATTAAAAACATTTTTCACGCCTTTTGAAAGACTTAAAGAGCATTATTCCGGTGGTTTGGATATAGAGAGTTTAGCTGCCTCAATAATTGTTACTACTATTATGAGAATAGTTGGAATGATTGCCAGGACTGCAATTATAATTACTGGTGTTATTTCTCTTAGTATCTTAATAATTGGCGGGATATTGGGGATAGTTATTTGGCTTCTCCTACCTTTTATTATTTTAGTAATGATTTTTATTAGTATAATTGCATTAGTAAAATGATTAGTTTTATTGAATTAAAAAATAAGGCATCTAATTTATATCCAATAGTAATTTTAGAGTTCTATTTTAATTATAGAGTCAGATATTATATTAAAAAAATTATTTGGATTTTACTTATTATTAATTCAATTTTAATCGCCTTATCTTTTTATATAGATCCTCTAATTAATCACGTTTACACAATAAGAGCATCTTTCTTCTTAGTTTTGGCCACACTGTTATCTGTAAAATTGTTAGATGCCTTTTTCTATAGTTTATATTTTGATATTGATAATAAAACAAATTTTGAATTGGCCAGAACAGTTCATTTAAGTGATCCTGATGATTTAACAAAAAGTTTTTTTGAAAGTTATCAAGGAAAGATTATATTAATGAGGTTGGGTATTTCTAAAAAACAATTTAAGGAATTTCTTGAATCAAGGAAAGATTATATTAATGATGTGGAATTTGAAATGGTTGAAACGGGTGGCCTAATAACAATGGCATCTTATGGTCTGGCTTTATTTAATTTAGACAAAGAATTAAAAGATTTTCTTTTTACCGCTGGAATTACTGAAAAAGAATTTATTAAAACTATTGAATGGGTTAAGAGTTCTGAAGAACAAAAAGTAGATAGGGGTGTATGGTGGACAAAAGAAAAGTTAGCAACAATTCCAAGTCTTGGTAGAAATTGGTCTTTTGGAAAGGTTTATTTACTTGAAAAATACGGTCATACTATATTTCAAGAAAAAAATTATAGATATTTAGGAAATAAAGATAGAATTTATAAAAAATACACGGATCAATTACAAAATGTTTTATTAAAGTCTGATAGCGCGAATGCTATGATAGTGGCTTCAACTTCTGATATTGCAATGAATATCGTTTCAAGTTTGGGTCGACTGCTTATTAATGGAGAAATTAACACGGCACTTGAAGATAGAAGAATATTTATTTTAGATGGTGCTATTCTTATTGATTCTCTGAAGAGTAAAACAGAATTTGAAACAATTTTTAATGAAATTTTAGTTCAAGCTAATAATGCTGGAAATGCTTTTGTAGTTATTCCAAGAATGCCTAGTTTTATAGATTCGGCTTTTGAAATTGGGGTTGATGTCGCTGATGTCTTATCAGAATTTTTATCCTCAAGTTCAATTCAAATAATTGGCTTGTCTGATGAACGGGGTTATCATCAAAGTCTAGAAACAAACAAAAATTTGATGCAGCACTTTGAAAAGATTTTAATAAAACAAATTGATCAAGATAGTGCCTTATATATTTTGGAGGAAGAAGCAATGAGAATAGAGGAGCAATATAATATATTTTTTACTTATAAATCTTTATCAAAAATTTCAGAATCAGTGGTTAGATATTTTTCAGAAGGCGAATACTCAGACAAAATTTTAGACTTGATTGAAGAAATAAAAATAAAAGCTTTAACTGATGGTGTATTCTTTGTTACAGAAAAAGAAGTTATGGATGTTGTTGCTCTTAAGACTGGCGTACCACAAGGTGTTATCGGTGTTCAGGAAAAAGAAAAACTTTCAAGTTTAGAAGAATTACTACATACTCGTGTTATTGGACAAAACCTTGCGATAGAAGCAATTAGTAAAGCTATTAAAAGAGCTCGTTCGGGTATTCAAAATCCTAATCGTCCAATAGGCTCTTTTCTATTTATTGGTCCAACTGGCGTTGGAAAAACAGAAACCACAAAGGCTTTGGCTCAGAGTTTTTTTGGAGATGAAAAAAATATTTTACGTTTTGATATGTCTGAATATAATTCTTCAGATGCTATAGAAAAATTAATTGGAGTTACTGGTAGTAAAAATGTTGGTACTCTTTCTTCAAGGATCAGACAAAATCAGTATGCTGTTTTATTACTAGATGAATTTGAAAAAGCAGATTCAAAAGTGCATGATCTTTTCTTGCAGATTATAGATGAAGGAGTTTTTACAGATTCTAGGGGTGAAGAAATTAATGCTCGCAATTTAATTATTATTGCTACTTCAAATGCTGGTAGCGATTTAATTTATGAAGCCTCATTACAAAATAAAGATGTTGTTTTGATAAAAGAAAATGTAGTAAACGCAATTATTGAAAAGGGAATATTTAAACCAGAATTATTAAATCGTTTTGACGGTGTAATTTTATTTCATGCTTTGAAAGATGAACATATATCAAAAATTGCCAAATTAATGCTTCAGAAATTACAGAATCGTCTAATCGAGAAAGGAATAAAATTGGACATAAGTGATTCTCTTGTAAATTATCTTGTAGAAGTTGGTAGAAATCCTCAGTTCGGAGCCAGAGCAATGAATAGGGCCATTCAGGATCAGGTCGAAGGTAAAATAGCAGAAGCTATTATTGACGGTATTGTGAATCAAGGTAGTTTGGTTAAATTTGATATTAATTCACAGAACAAAGAATTAGAAATTATTGTATAATCAGTTTTAATGAATTTTAAATTTTTCTTAGGTTTATTTGTTGCATTAATGTTTGGGCTTGCTTTCGGTCAATCTCTTGTTTCAATAGGACAGGCTACCTATACATTGGCAATTAATAAAGTTCCACAAATAATTTCTAATAATTCAAATAGTTTTGCTTTTTGGAATAAGCAGAAAGAGCTAGGTGGTCCTTCTTCAGAAACAGATCCTGAGACCATATTTCAGTATGAAGATTTCCCTGGCAATGAACCAGATTCTCAAAATAAAGGAAAAATTTCAGAAGACTTATCAATTCCCAAAGATGGAAAGTCTATCGTAGCTAATTTAGAGAGTATGACTCTTGATTTGTATCAAGATGGAAAAATTGTTGATAGTTTTGAAATTTTAGGAAAAGGTCGTCCCGGTACTGCTTGGGAAACACCACCAGGAGCGTTTGAGATTTTGTATAAAAAAGAAAATCATTTTTCAACTATTGGAAAAGTGTGGATGCCATTTAGTATGCAATTTTTTGGAAACTATTTTATTCATGGTTGGCCATATTATCCAGATGGAACTCCTGTTGCAGAAGGTTACTCAGGCGGATGTATTCGTTTGGCAAATTCAGATATGGAAAAAATTTATAATTTTGGTGATGTTGGAACCAAAACAATTGTTTTAGGTGCTACTCAAGACTCTATTGCCTTTGGAGAAAAAGGTTCATATACAATCAAAAATCAAGCTAAATTTCCAAAGATCACTGCAAAATCATATATAGTGGCTGATTTAGAATCCGGAGATGTTTTGGCTTCATATGCTGAACGTGTTCCGCTTCCAATTGCTTCGCTTTCAAAAATGATGACCGCTTTGGTATCACTGGAAACTATAAATCAATATCAAGAAACAAAAGTTAGCCGAACCGCTTATGGAACATATGGGGCTCAAGGAAATTTAAGTACTGGAGAGAAAATAAAAATCAGTGATTTACTTTATCCTCTTCTTCTAGAATCAAGTAATGATGCCGCAGAAGTTTTGGCTGAATTTGCCGGACGAAAGTCATTTATTAAAAATATGAATGATAAGGCTGCTTCAATTGGTTTGGCTCAGACTGAATTTGAAGATCCTAGTGGCTTATCAAAAAATAATATTTCTACTGCTGAAGATCTATTTAAATTAGTTAGATATATTTATAAATATAAAAGCTATGTTTTTGAAATTACTCGCTTAAAGGATTATTCAAACGACGATCACACTTGGTATAGCAATAGTAAATTTAGAAATGATGAAAATTATTTAGGTGGTAAAAATGGTTATACTGATGAGGCTCATCACACTTTGGTAACCCTAGTTGAATTGCCTTTAGGAGAATTTGAGAAAAGAAAAATCGCTATTATTTTATTGAATTCTCAAAAGACTACTGAAAAAGATACTCGTGCCATTATTTTGTATTTATTAAATAACGTGTATTATACCGAGTAATGAATTTTTGGCAGGATTTAAAGAAAGAAAAAAATAGACCCTTAATTGTGTTAGCGCCCATGGCGGATGTGACTGATTTTGCTTTTCGGGCAATGTTTGCCAAATATGGTAAACCTGACGTTTTTTGGACTGAATTCGTTTCGGCTGACGGAATGATTTTGGCACCAAATAATAATCCTGATGATAGAGGTTTTACTAGTCATGACAAAATTTTTGCCGATCTTAAATTTGATGAATCTCAAAGACCAATTGTTGCTCAGATTTTTGGTTCTAATTTAAATAATCTAGAAAAAGCAGCTGAAGAATGTGCCAAGATGGGTTTTGACGGAATTGATATTAATATGGGTTGTCCTGATCGAAGTATTGAAAAACAAAAATGTGGCGCTGCCATGATGAAGAATCCTAATCTGGCTATTCAGGTAATTAGAGCGGTTAAAAAAGGAATTGAAAATGCTGAAAAGAACGGGTATAAAAAAATTCCTGTTACAGTAAAGACCCGTCTTGGATATAACAAAGATGAATTAGAAGAATGGTTGCCAAAATTGTTAACCGAGAAACCGGCTGTAATTACTGTTCATGCTAGAACTAGAAAAGAAATGTCGCTGGTGCCAGCACGTTGGGAAAGAGTAAAGCGAGCTGTAGAAATTCGTAATGAAGTACAGGCGAATTTAAATATTGAAGAGCGCACTTTAATTTTTGGAAATGGTGATGTTGTTAGTGTGGAAGATGGATTAGAAAAATGTCGTGAAACTGGCGCAGATGGAGCAATGGTTGGTCGCGGAATTTTCGGTAATCCTTGGTTTTTTAAAAGTTTAGAAAAAATTGATAAAGGTCAAGGTGAAAATTTAAATATTGAAATAAGTTTTACGGAAAAATTAATGGCACTGGTTGAGCACTCTGAGTTTTTTGCTAAATATGTTGGTCACAAAAATTTTGCGGTGATGAAAAAACACTTCAAAGCCTACATTCAGGGTTTTGATGGAGCCAAAGAATTACGCACTGAATTAATGGAAAGTGAAAATGTGGAGGATGTTCGAAAAATAATAGAGAATTGGCTCAAAAATTAAAACGATTGACAAAAAAATTATGTGTGCTATTATATCAATAACAGTCAAGGAGACGACAATTTGCTCAAGACTGAATTTATTGATCATTCGAAAAACGGAAAACCGACAAAGCACAACCAGCTCTATTGCGTACGTTGTGTGGAGTCATACTCGGTAAAGAAAGGAGTAAAAAGCCTTGCACCCAGAAAGGATTTGATGAAGAAACCAAAAAGTAATCAAAAACCGCTGGGCCAGACAATACTCAATACTCAATATTTAATTTGTTAGCTGACCCCTTGTGTGAAGAAATTCATGCAAGGGGTTATTTTTATATAAATAAAATAATTTTTAAATACTTGTCTTTTTTAAATAAAGTATTAGGCTTTTATTTAGTTATGAACTTTCAAGGAATTTCAATTCCAGTAAATAGTAAGATCAAAACAATTGATCCAGTTATTGTTTCTCTTTGTAATAAAAAAATTATAGATAATATTAGATCAGAATTTTTTACGGCTTTAAAAAATAATGATCTGTCCATATCTATAATTCATCAACTTTCCTCAGAGACTGTTTTAATTCAAGTTGATGTGATGGATGAGATTGATCCACAACATATAATTGGCGCAACTCTATTTGTCTTAAATTTAAGCACTGAATGTCATCAGATTTACATTATTAATTTAATGAATCTAAGGCATGAGCTTTCTAATATTGACGGTGTTATAAAGGTTGATCAAGATGGATCTGGCAAAATTTATAAAATGTCAGGTGCAAGAGTCTTTTTCGAGTCAATTTGCTTCAGTTTGCATTTGATTACAAAGATTAGGGCAGTTGTACTAATTGAGTATGAGAGTTGCGAAGGTGAAATAAAAAAACTCCTAATCCCAGGAAAGGATAATGAAATTACTTTAACTGGTACTAGGGAACAAAATACAGGTAAAGTTTTTTATTTTCCTGCCACATATAAACCCGCTTAATTATGAGCGGGTTTTTATTTTTTTAAGAATTAATATATTGACATATATAAAATATTATTGTAATTTTCATTTCAGATGAAAACTCTCGAAATTAATATTTTTGGAACAGGAAGTATTATCGAAGTGATTGAGAAGCACATGAAATTACTTTCAATTTTAATGAATAGTGCTTGGTTTCCTAAGGATGATTCTTTGATTATTAAGATGACTCATTCTCTGGAATTAAGTGAATATTCTTGGTTGGTTCAATTTGCATGTTACAATCCAAATCATAAAGAAGAAATAGTTCCTTGTCTTATAACGATTGTGGCTAATGCCAATGAGTCAAAAACTAAATATGAATTTCGTCCAGTTCATATTATGTTTTCTGCTGAGGCTGGAAGTTATGAAGTAAAAGTTTTTGATACAGAAAATATAATGGGACATCTTGTTCATAAAGTGAAACCATCTTTTGACTGCTATCTAGACTTTCATTCTGAGCCAGTTTCTGCAAAGATTATTTTTAAATTTTTTATCATCTATAAAAACGAGTTTGGTAAAATATTAGTAACAGCCGAGATGCCTTTTTACGTGGATTACCTCATTAGGGGGACTGATAATATGCGTTGGTTACCCGCAAATGATAAATCCCTTATCTACAGCATGTAGAGAAAGGGATTTTTATTTTAGAAAAACGACAGGTTTCTGTTATAATAGTCGCATGTCAAAAACTGCGAAAAATGGCGCAAAGGGTGGCGCTGAAAATACTAATGAAAATGTGGCGCTTTACACTAAATATCGACCAAAAAAATTCAGTGAGGTTTTAGGTCAGGAACATGTCACCGCAGTTTTGCGAGACTCTTTAAAGAACGGAAATATTTCTCACGCCTATTTATTCGCTGGTAGTCGGGGAACAGGAAAAACTAGCGTAGCTAGAATTTTGGCAGCAGAAATTGAAACCAGTAACAATGACTTATTCGAAATTGACGCCGCATCAAACAACGGAGTCGATGAAATTCGTGCTTTGAATGAATCGGTCAACACTTTACCATTTAATTCAGATTACAAAGTCTATATTTTAGACGAAGTGCACATGCTTTC
>CAYYEF010000022.1:0-8649 GCA_964470825.1 uncultured Candidatus Saccharibacteria bacterium
CGGCAAAAAATCGAGTCTTTGGATTTTGTTTTAGTTTTTCAATATCTTGTTCCATTTTTTAATTTCAGAATTGATTTTAAATTTTTATTGCAAAAATAAAATCGCCTATTATATTGTAGACGATTTTAGAAAAAGTAGTTAATTCTTTTTAGTTGCAGGTTTTTTAGATTGAGCCATTCTAGCCTTGAATTTCTCTACACGACCAGCAGTATCAACAACTGTTTCCTTACCTGTATAGAAAGGATGTGAAGCACTTGAGATTTCAACGTGATATACAGGATATTCGTTTCCATCTTCAAATTTTGCTGTTTCATTTGTCTTAACAGTTGAATCAACTAAAAACTTTTCGCCGCTTGTATCGTCGATAAAGATAACTTTTCTATTATTTTCTGGATGAATTTCTTTTTGCATTTGTCAAAAGACTTTATCAAAAATCATTAAAAATGGCAAGAGTCATTTAAAATCCTAATCATCAACCTCTTTCAAGAAATCAATTTGTTTCTGCATTTCTGTAGCATGATTTAATACGCTTGTTGCATAACCTTTTCCATACAATTGCCAATTTCCTCCTGCATAATAACGTCCTGCAGCCTGGAATTCTGCACTATATCCTCCGCCAGCACCGCCTAAATCTTTTAATAATAGACCTGAAGCCGTGATTGCGTGTTCTGGATTCCAAGGATTTGGATATACCCCAAAAATACTCTGGAGACGAGGTATGTAGCTAACCCAAGTAGATGGAATAAATTGAGACGGACCCATCGCACCACCATAACCAACAGAAAGAGGGCATGAAACTTTTGTAGTTAGAGGGTCTTTTCCTAGTGTCTCTAAAATTGTTTGTAGTGTTGGCAAGTCTCTAGTTGGATGAATACCATTTGAAAAAGTATTACCAGAATTAACACTCTGAGTTTGTCCGCTATCTAAATCAGTAATAACACAAGAGCCAACATTTTGTCCTATATTACTTTCTTGTTTTAAAATACCTAAAATAAACGCAGCTCTAACACCAGTATTTTTTTCAGCCTCTTCAGCATATTTCAAAGCATCTCCAAATTGAATTCCGCCACTATCACGCAATTGAAACAAGGCGGCTCGAATAGAGGCAGCTTTAGCCTGTTTTTCTTTTAAAATTTTCTGATATTGAGCCTCTGATTGTTTACTAGCACTAAGTAATGTATCTTTCTCACCCTTTTTTACAGCAACGGTATTTTTACTAACTTCGATTGCCTTCTGACGATCACGTTCCGCATTTTGTTTTTCCTCTAAAGTCAAACGTTCTTTCTCTGTCTCACCTTTAATAATTCTTATCTCTTCAAATAATTTTTCTAATTGTTTTTGTAGAGCATTATAAGAATCTAAATCTACGAAAAAATCAGATAGATTTTCACTACCCAATAAAATCTCTGGTAATGAATAATTATCCCTGTCGTTAGTTTTTTTAACTAGCTCAGCTAAAGATTCTTTACTTCTTTCTACCTTTTCATTTAATTCAGTTACAGTTTTATTTTTTAAATTAATTTCTTTACTTAATTTTTCGATTTCTAATTTCTTTTTTTTAATATTAAGTTCTGCTTGTTTTATTTGATCATTTAGGATATTAACATCTCTTTGTATGGTAGCAGTCTGTCCCTTTTGGGCATCTAAAGAGGCCTGAAGTTCTCTTTGTTCTGCTTCAATTTTTTCAAGCTCTTCTCGTAATTCTGCTTCTCTTTCATCAATATTTGTTTGTGCATAAACAAGAGAATTAATATTAAAAAATATAATAGTAAAAATAAATAAAACTATTATATATACATTATTTTTATTTTTTAAATAAAAAGACGAAAACATATAGCGCGATTAATTATATCACATGAGTTTTTTGGATAAAGTCTTTCAAAAGAAAAAATCACTTCATTTTGAAGTGATTTTTTAATTATCTAGATTATTCTTCAGTCTCTTCTTTACCTTTTTTCTCTACTTCAATACTTGAAAGGTCAACAGTGGCAGCAGTATCATCAATAACTTCTTCTTTGTGTTCTTGTACCAAAGCGATTACTTCTTCTGCATCTGTTACTAATTCCACTCCGGCAGGAAGTTTAATATCTGAAGCATGAATTTGAGATTCAAAATCAACAAGTGATGAAATGTCGACTTCTATTGCATGTGGCAAATCTTTTGGCATAGCCTTAATTTCGATTTCATGAGCAACTTTTACCAATACTCCACCAAGGGTTTTTTCAGCTGGAGCCTGACCTACGAATTCAAGTGGAACTGCAACTTCAACTTTTTTACCTTTTTCTATAACATAAAAGTCAGCATGAATTGGACGATGTGAGATAGCGTCAAATTGCACGTCATGAATCAATGTTTCATGATCTTCACTTCCATCATTAAGAGTAATAATAGCTGATTCTCCAGCTTCTTTATATACTTTCATGAATTCAACTTCTTTTAATTTGATTGATGTTGAATCTTGTTTTGGACCATAAAAAACAGCAGGGATAAATCCGCTTTCTCTTAATTGTGCAGAGTTTTCATTTCCGCCTCTAATTTCAGCTTTAATTGTTAACATAGTGGGATAAAGTATACATATAAATATTTAAAAGTAAAGACTTTTCTTAATCTAACCATTCCATTTCAACACTATATTTACCTGAATCTGCCAAATGATTCATATCTAGACGATCCCTAAAGGCTTCTCTTGCAATACCTATATTTTCAGGTTTTCCTGCCCAAGCTCGCAATGCAGGGTCTTGTAAGGCCCTAGCGTACGAGAAAGCAATCTCCCAAGGCAAAGGCTCTTTTTCAGCAATAGCATCAAAGTGAGCTGTGGCCTCAACTGGTGTTTGGCCTCCAGACAAAAAGACTACCCCGCCAACATTTTCCGGAACACTTTCTCTAAGCATTTTAATTGTATATTCAGAAACTTCAGAAGGGCTAGCTTCGTCAGCATTTCTATTACCATTTATAACCATGCTAGTTTTTAAAATTAGACCAGGAAGATAAACATTGTATCTATTCAATGATTCGAAAAGAGACGATATTATTTTTTTTGTTACTTTATAAGAAGTTTCTATACTATGATCACCTGTTATTAAAACTTCTGGTTCAACAATAGGAACAATATTATTTTTTTGAGAAATTAAAGCATACTGAGATAAAATATTTGTATTTTCAATAATAGCTAAACTACTAGGCAAACCACCCTTTTCATCAATAATAAAAACAGCACGCCACTTTGAAAATTTAGCACCGAATTCGGCATATTTTTTTATCCTAATCTCTAAATCATCAAGTCCTGTTGTTATAAGTTCTTTGGAACTATTTGGAAATTCTTTAGTGCCAGTGTCTACTTTTATACCAGGTAAAATCCCCCTCTCTTCAAGGGATTCTGTAAATAATTTTTTATCACTATTTTTTTGCCAAAATGTTTCATCATATAAAATGACCCCGGAAACAAATTTTTCTAAATTAGGAGTTTCTAAAAGGATCTCTCTATATTGTCTACGAGTCTCTTCTGTAATATCTCCATCACAGTATTCTTGTAATCTTTTTGTTGCAGTAGTATTACTTTCATCAGCGGCTAATATTCCCTTACCACTCTCAAGCAATTTTGAAACAATATCATTTAAAATATCTTTATTCATTTTGATATTTTATCATCTTATTCTATTTTTAGACAAAGTTTTTTCTGATATAATTTATTAAATATGATAAATCTTTTTAAAAAGAAAACTGAAATTGATCTTGTTGGCGTAGGAGACATTGTTGTAGATACTTTTATAGAACTTATTGACGCGTGGATAGAAAATGATAATCCTCAAAAGGCTCGTGAATTATGCATGCGTTTTGGAGACAAAATACCTTATAAACAAGAAGTATCTGTTTACGGCACCGGAAATAGTATAAATGCTGCTCATGCAGCTAATAGACTTGGTTTAAAAACTGCAGTTATTACAGATTTAGGAAATGATGATTTAGGAATCCAATGTCTAAACCATTTAAACAAAACTGGCATTGATACAAAAGGAATCACAGTTCATAAAAACAAAACCACAAATCATAATTTCGTATTACGCTACAAAGAAGATAGAACTATATTAGTGCATCACAACGAATATAATTATTCTCTTCCTAAAAATATTAAGTTTACTCCAAAATGGATATATCTTAGTTCCCTAGCAAAAAACTCTTTAGGTTATCACTCTGAAATTTTAAGTTTTTTAAATAGAAATCCGAATGTAAAATTAGCTTTCCAACCAGGGACTTTTCAAATAAAACTTGGCTCTGAAAAATTATCAGATCTATACAAACGTTCTGAAATTTTCTTCTGCAACAAAGAAGAGGCTCAATCAATTTTAAAAACCTCTGAAACAAACATTTCTATCCTATTAGAAATGATGCGAGCACTTGGTCCCAAAATAGTCGTGATTACTGATGGTCCCCTTGGTGCTTATGTTTTTGATGGAATAAAAAAAATCCACGGTATGATGTTCCCTGATATTGCCCCCCCAATAGATAGAACTGGTGCAGGGGATGCTTTTGCAAGCACCTTTACTTCTGCCATTATTTTAGGTAAAGATATTGAAACAGCCTTACGCTTCGCACCTATAAATTCTATGAGTGTAGTTCAATATATTGGAGCACAGGCTGGACATTTAACAATTTCTCAAATAGAAGAATTTTTAAAAAACGCTCCAGAAAACTATATACCTCAAATTATTAAATAAGACACATAAATGAGCATTGGAAAGATTTTATATTACATATTATATGTACCAGTACTTTTAGCTACTGGAATATATTACATATTTCACTTCATAGATTTCATGATGGAAATTGCAGTAGATATGATGGAAGACTTATTAGACCAAATCAAAGAATTTTAATTTTACTCTTTAAGATTTATTTTATATCTTTATATTTTTCAAGAATTTTATTTTTAATACTAATTGCATCAAGACCATATTTTTCGATTAATTCAAAAGGTTTACCTGACTGACCAAATTTATCTTCTACCCCAATAAAGCCTATTTTTATTGGGTTTTTTTGAGATAAAAATTCAGAAATAGCACTTCCAAGTCCCCCAGCAACTTGATGTTCTTCAACAGTAAAAATCATTTTTGAATTCTTGGCATATTTTAAAATAGTATTTTCATCAAGTGGTTTTATTGTATGAATATTTACAACTGCAATTTTAAAGTTATTTTTTTCAGAAAGTTCTTTGGCAACGATAAGTGCATTATGGACCAAAAATCCTGTAGCGAAAATTGTAAAATCTAGAACTTCATCAAAATTAATAACACTTTGAAATAAAACATTTGCCTTCCCGATTTCAAAAGGAGTGTTGCTAGTTGTTATAACAGGAGTCTTTTCACGACCAAGACGCAAATAGGTTGGTTTATTATTTTTTGCACAGACTAGAGTAGCTTTTTCAGCTTCAACAGAATCACAAGGTGATATTACAACCATGTTTGGGATAACCCTCATTAAAGCAATATCTTCTAAAGCTTGATGTGTTCCACCATCTGGTCCTGTTGTCAGACCAGCATGTGAGCCTACAATTTTAACTGGTTGGTCATTATAAGCCACAGTAGTGCGAATCTGTTCCCAATTTCTTCCCGGATTAAACATTGCATAACTTGTGGCAAAAGGAATTTTTCCCATATGCGCCATACCAGAAGCAACACTAGCTAAATTTTGTTCTGCAATTCCAACTTCAAAAAATCTTTCTGGAAACTTTTTAGAAAATTCTTCAGCTCGAGTAGATTCATTTAAATCAGCGGTCAAAACTACAACGTTTTGATCAACCTCTCCTGCTTTAACTACCCCACTACCAAAACCATCTCTGATTGGTTTTTTCTCTATATCAGCTTCAAATATTTTTGGATTAAGTTTTGCTTCTGGTTTTATCATTTTATTTTTAAAAAATTTTTATGAAATCTTAATTTTATTTTTAATTAATTTGTTCACACTCAATTTTTCCACCAATGGTTCGTAACTCTTTCATTGCCATCTTTGCTTCTTCTTCATTTGGTGTTTTTCCATGCCACTCAGGACGACGCTCAAATTCAACAACCCCCTTACCAGGAATAGTGTTAGCAATAATAATAGAAGGTCTATTAAAGACAGCCTTAGCCTGTCCCACAGCAGCATCAATCATTTCAAAATTATGCCCATCTATTTCTTGAACATGCCAATTAAAACTTTCTAATTTAGCAACCAAATCATTTAGCGGCATAACATCCTCTGTGTATCCATCAATTTGAATATTATTTCTATCGACAATGGCAATTAAATTATGTAATTTATATTTAGCAGCCATCATGAAAGCCTCCCAATTTTGGCCCTCATTTAATTCCCCATCACCAAGTACACAATAAACATATCTGTTACTTGTTCTTTTTTCATTTATTTTAATAGCGAGAGCTATACCAATAGCTTGAGATAGTCCAGAACCAAGAGGGCCAGAGCTTGTTTCAACACCCGGCAATTCAGTACGATGAGGATGACCTTGCAAACGACTACCAAATTTTCGCAAAGTCTTTAGTTCTGACAGCGGAAAATATCCTCTATGAGCCATGGTGGCATATAATCCAGGACAAATATGTCCATTAGACAAAATAAAAATATCACGATCATTCCAATTTGGTTTTTTTGGATCGTGTTTCATTTCATGAAAGTATAAATAAGTAAATATATCTGCCATACCAAGAGATCCAGCGGTATGACCTGAGCCTGCTTGTAGAAGAGATTCTATAATTGATTCTCTAATATCATTTGCAGTTTTTTGTAGTTTTAAAATTTCTCTATCTGTAAGATTGCCCATTAAAGAAATTATATCACGCATTACAAACTCTTTAAATATTCAATTGCTTCTTTTGGATCATTAGAATTGAAAATATAAGATCCACTAGCAAGATTATTAACTCCGGCCTCAATCAAGTCTGGGGCTGTCTCTTCATTCACGCCGCCATCAACAGAAATAATTAGATCTGGAAATTCAGCTCTTAGATCTGAAATAGATTTTAAAATTTCCTCAGCAAATGGCTCTCCTTGATAACCCACGTTTTCAATTCCCATAAATTGTATTCCGTCAATTCTATGAATCTCACTTTCGTGATTAATCCATTTTTTTATTCTAGAAATATCAGTGCTTGGAGCAAGCGCTAAAAAAACTTCAACCATAGAATTTTTTCCAAGTTCAATAAACTCTGCAACCATTTCATCAGAAGTAAAAGCCTCAACATGACCAATTATTCTAGACACTCCAGCATTTATCCAATTATTAGCTTCCCCTATCTGATCTTCTACCATTAAATCAACTTCGAAATTAACTTTTTCCCAATTTGGCAATCCCTCTTCTTGGGTTTTTAATTTATACCAAAACTCATTACCAAAATCGTTATATGGCCAACTTGTAGAAGTCACAAATTTACCGTCCATAACATCAATTTGAATTGTATCTACATAACGAAAAACAAATTGTATTTTCTCACGAAAATCTTCTTCATTTTCTGGCATAACCGTTGGAATAATCTTGATCATTTTTTATTTTATTATCTATAAATATTTAATTAAAAACCAAGCTTTTCAATTTTTTGAATTCTGCGAACATGTCTATCATCACCTGAAAATTCTGTTTCAAGCCATAATTCAACAGCTTCTTTCGCTTCTTCCAAAGAAAGAAATCTTGCACCAAGAGAAAGAACATTTGAATCATTGTGCTCCCTAGATAGAATAATTTCATTAGGAACTTCTCTGCCGTCTAAAGGTTCATATTGTCCATTAAAAACAACAGCACGAATACCTTTAATTCTGTTGGCACAGATGGCTTCTCCTTGTCCCGAACCTCCAATAATAATTCCAGCACTTTCAGGATCAATGGCCACACTCTGAGCTGCGGGATAAATATAATCCGGATAATCATCATCTTCATCATACTCAAGAGCACCGTGATCGATAACTTCATATTCTAAAGTCTCCAGAAAACTTTTTAATTCTTCCTTCATTTCAAAGCCAGCGTGATCAGACGCAAGATGTATACGTGTAATATGTGCCATAAAATAAGAGACTAAATCATCCTATTAGCTAACATAGACATAAGTCTAACTGCTGTTTGTTGTGCTTGTTCACTATCTTCACTTGCAACAAAAGATTCCCATTGTTTAACTAATGTGTCATCACCTAAAGCTCTTACATCTGATTCAAGTTTAACTCGGTCTTCGAAAGAAATAGTTCCATTTGTACCAAGAACCTTATCTACAAAGAATTTCATGAATCTAGCTGTTTGAAGTCTTTGTTCTTGTTTTGCAACTTCTTCTTCTAATTTCTGATCTTCTTTTTTAATATTTTGAGTATATTGAATACTGAAGAATATGTTCAAAGCTACTAGTAGTACCATCAGTACGTTTGCCAGTAGTCTTGTTTTATCGAAAATACCTGTTTGCATGTTTGTAATTTGTTAATTTTGTTAATTTATATCTTATATTATACCTCTTATCCTCTATCTGGAAATAGTTTACTCATTAAACCATTTCCAAATGAAGTTGAATATGCCCCAAGGTTTTGATTGATTTTTTAATTGAGATTCTTCTCCTAAGACATCTATTAACAACGGTATAGGCGAAGATTCTGTTTTAATAACATACTTACCTGGTGCTT
>CAYYEF010000023.1:0-8611 GCA_964470825.1 uncultured Candidatus Saccharibacteria bacterium
AAATAAATATGATAATCACAAAACTTAAGGGAGGACTTGGAAATCAAATGTTTCAATATGCAACCGGTTTTGCTTTAGCTCAAAAAAATAAAACCGAACATAAAATAGATATTTGCGCTTTTGACATTAAAAATGAAGACACACCTAGAAAATTCTCTTTAAACATACTTTCAATAACCTCACCCATTGCCCTTTCAGAAGAAATAAATAAAGTATCAAATGCAAATAACAAATTATTAATATTAAAAAATATCTTAAACCAAAAAATTCTCAAAAAACACTATACAGATTTCCATCAAACACTTTTCAAAAAAATAGCCAGTAAACTTTCTTCTGGAAAAAGTTTCTATCTTCAAGGTCTTTTCCAGTCAGAAAAAAACTTTTTGGAATTTGCTCCGCAAATTAGAAAAGAATTTACTTTTAAAAAAGAATTTTTTGATCAAAAAGTTTTGCAGATATCAGAAGTGATGCAAAAAGAAGATTCAATATCATTACATATTAGACGAGGTGACTATTTTATAAATAAAAAAACAAATAAATATCACGGCTTGTGTCCTGTGGAATATTATCTATCAGCGATAGCTTATATCAAATCAAAAGTTCCAAATCCTACCTTCTATATTTTTAGCGATGATTCAAAATGGGTTTCTGATAATTTTGCCACACCAGAGTTTCAAAAATTAATACCAAATTATATAAATATCTCAAAAAACAATTTTAAAGATTATGAGGAAATGTATCTAATGACCCAGTGTAAACATAACATAATTGCCAATTCTTCATTTTCCTGGTGGGGTGCATGGCTTAATAAAAATTCTGATAAAATAGTCATTGCCCCTAAAAAGTGGGTTAATAAAAAACCTAATCCTCATCCTAATATAATTCCAGAAAAATGGTTAAAGATATAAAAAAAGAAAAAATAGAAAATATTGCCCCAAAAGTTAGTATTCATATTATCACAATGAATAGAGCCAAACTGCTTCCTTTAGCTATTGAAAGTGCCCTTAATCAAACATATAAAAACATAGAGATTATTGTCATTGATAATAATTCAACTGATAAAACAGAAGAATTAATGAAAAGATATTGCCTATCAGATTCAAGAATAAAATATTTTAGAATAGTAGAAAACTTAGGAATTACAAAAACAAGAAACTATGCCCTATCCAAATCAACAGGAAAATATATAGCTGTTCTAGATAGTGATGATTTTTGGCTTACACAAGACAAAATAGAAAAACAGGTTTCTTTCTTAGAAAAAAATAGAGACTATGCAGTAGTCGGATCACAATCAATTATTGTTGATGAAAGCAATCATCAAATTGATGAAATTAAAAATCAAATTGAATGGGAAAAAATAAAAGAGATGTTTCTAATTAAAAATCAAGTAACTCATTCAAGTGCTTTAATTAGAAAAGATTACCTATCTTTAATTGGTGGTTATGATGAAAAATATTCTATTTGGGAAGACTACGCAACTTTTCTAAAAATTGGAATTGAATACAAGATTGCAAATCTACCGGAAACTTTAACCGCCTATAAAAAACACAGTCGAAATGTTTCAAACTTTAATAAGATAAAAAATCTTTTTGTTCTTGCAAAAATTATTTTTGATAATAGAAAAAATTATCCTAAGTTTCTAACCGCATTATTTTTAGTAAAAATTAGAATTATCGCGGCTCTAATGAAAAAATACTAAAGCTCTAAAAGCTTTCTTAATTCACTTTCAGCAATCTCATTCTTATTACTATCTTGCTTAAATTTAGATTGATTTTCTAAAGGTTTTTCATTATCAACATTCTTATTACCGTTTACTGCTTCAGAAGCCTTTAAGTCTCCTAAAATACCGGCTAGTGCGGCTTTCAAACTACTCTTGTTCTCTTCACTGGGTCCTTTTTTATCTGGTCTATTAGGGGCAGTTTTAGAGGTTAAATCCTTCAAAGATATCGATTCAAGAGAGCTTTCATCCTCAGGTAATTTATCTATTTTTTTACTATTTTTCTCGGTTTTTTCAATATGCTCTTTTTTAGATTCAAAATGTTTTTCTATTTTAATCTTGTCATTTTTATTTATAACTGGATATTTTTTTTCTACTGCTTGATTTCCACTTTTAATGTTTGCAGAATTATTAGGGTTTGTATTTGAAGACTGATGTAATTTTTTAATAACATCTTCAACTTCTTCTCTTGGTCTAGTATATTTCTGTCTAGAAGCGGCAATTATTTCATCAAAAAACTTAACTTCTGGTCTTTGAAGTGGTGGTAATGTTACAGCTGAAAAAGGCTGGGAGCCAATACCGTCAATCATTAGTCGTAAGTAAATCTGAGCAAAACCAAGATTGACAATATCTTCGGAAATAAATGTTGGGGCAAATTCTTTTTCTAAAACTTCTGCGTCATATGAACCAACCCTAAAAGTAATCATAGTTCCAACGTTACCGAAAACAGCTGCCCTAACTTCATCCGACATTTGTTCTATATATTGATGCGCAATAGTCAAATTTAATTTATATTTTCTAGCCTCAGACAAAATATCTGCAAACGAATCATTAGCAAAAGACTGAAACTCATCCACATACAAATAGAAGTTTGGCATATTTTCCATCCCAGCCTTATTGATATCTGCCCTAGAGAGCGCAGCCAAATAAATTTTAGTAATAAGCATTGAACCGAGCAAATTAGCGTTTGATTCACCTATTCTACCCTTTGATAAGTTTATAATCAGAATTTTTTTCTGATCCATAATTTCTCTCAAATCAAAAGAAGATTTTGGTTGACCAATAATATTTCTAACCAAAGGGTTTGAAGTAAATTGTCCAATTTTATTTTGAATGGCTGGAGTAGCTTCAGCCGCAAAACGATCTGTATATTTTGCAAACTCATCTACCCAAAAAGATTTTACGGCGGGATCAGTAACGTTTGCTACAACCTTATTTCTAAATTCTTTATCGGCCAACATTTTATTGACCTCAAGAAGGGTTGCATCTGGATATTCAAGTAAAGCCAGTAAAGTATTACCCAGGATATATTCCATTCTAGCAGACCAAGCATCTTGCCAAATCTTTTTAAAAGTAGACATTAAACCAGAGACTACTAGATGGCGCTTATCATATCCAACATCTTCCATGACATTAAAAGAAATAGGGTGCCCCATATCAAATGGTGCAAAATAAACAACGTCATTTATTCTTTCTTTAGGAATATATTCAAGAAGAGTATCAACAGCACTACCATGAGGATCCATAAAAGCAAAACCGTTTCCATTTCTGATATCCTGAACTGCCATATTTTCAAGTAGAGTAGATTTACCCATACCAGTTTTTCCAATAACATAAACGTGCTTTGTTCTATCTTTGGCCTTAATACCAAATGTTAAGCGACGATTGCGTGCATCTGTCTGTCCAAAATATGTAATTTGTTCTGGGTTATCCATAAAAAGTTCTTATCAAAATTATAGCACGAGGTTTATTTTTTATTAAAACTAAAAAGTGATAATCTATTCTAATATTGTTAAAGCAAGCATATTTGAAATCCTAGAGACATCTCCTGCTCCAACGGTCACGATAACCCATTCATTATTTATTGTTTTATCTAAAGCAAGTTTTGTAGCTTCAAAAAAATTATCTGCATATTCAGCTTTATCTTCATATATTTTTTCTACAAGCATCATTGAGTCAATTTCCGGATCAAATTTTTCACGTGCAGCGTAAATCGGTAAAACTAAAACCCTATCAGAAAACTGACGTAAAACATCTGCGAAACCTTCGAGAAAAGATTTCGTACGAGAGTAAAGGTGTGGTTGAAATATAACTAGAATTTTTTTATCCGAATATTTTTCTTTTAAAGCAAGTAAAGAAGATTTTATTTCACTTGGATGATGTGCATAATCATCATAAACTAAAGCACCGTTAATTGTTTCGCCTTTATATTCCAAACGTCTCCATGTTCCTTTAAAGCTTTTCAAAGATTCTTTTGCAAATTCAATACTTATTTCATTATCTTCAATTCTACTATCATTTTTTTTGATATTTTTAATTGATTCAATTACAGCAAGTGCCGCAGCAGCATTCTGTCTATTGTGAACACCCGGGACGAATAAATGAGGCAGGCCATTTATAAATTTCTTGTAATTAATTATTCTTCCTTTTGCTTCATTAATCACATCAATCAAGTTTTCATCTTCAGAATCACAAACAATAAAACCATCAGGTGGAACCTTTTGCACCATTTCCTTAAAAGATTCTTTAATCTCTGCCAAATCAGCATAATAATCTAAATGATCTTCTTCTATATTTGTAATTACTAAAATTTTAGGAGATAGATTATGAAAAGATCTTCCATACTCACAGGCTTCAACTATAAAATAATTTGATTCTCCAGAAACAAAATTTGATTTAGATTCTGATAAAAGACTGCCCACAATAGCATTTGGCTTTAAATTTAAATCTTGAAAAATTTTTGTAATCATAGCTGTAGTAGTAGTTTTTCCATGAGTACCAGAGATTGCGATTGTGTAATAACTAGATGAAACCTTTCCTAACATTTCTGCATAAGTAAAAATTGGCAAACCTATTTTTTTTGCTTTAACAAATTCTGGATTATCTTCTTTAACTGCAATTGTATAAATTACACAATCAACATCATCAGAAATATTTTCAGAGACCTGACTTAAAAAAATCTTGATACCTTCTTTTTCTAAAGCATCTGTAATTTCACTACGTGACATATCTGAACCAGAAACTTCCAGACCTCTACTTTTAAAAAGACGGGCCAATGCAGACATTCCAATCCCTCCAATTCCAACAAAATGTATTTTTTTAAATTTAAGATCATCCATTTTTTATTCTTTATTTAGTGCTTCTACCGTATATTTATTTGAAGGGGCCCACAACATCCAAGAATCTAGACCCACATCATATGTTGCCTGTATCTGGGCACGAACTTCTTTTGGTCCATAATTACCACCATAATCAAAATCTTGAATCCAAGGACGCAACTGATCAGTACTTATAAAATTACGGACTGATTCTGGTGTGCTTGTAGAGTTCTTCATAGTCTCAACACGATCATAGGCAGCTTTCATCACATAATGAATAAGTTCATAAGGTACCTTATTTGGATCAGTCCAACTATTAAAATTGGCTGGATAATGAGAAGGATAGACCATGGGAGCAATATAATTAAAGTAAGGTAAAGCTCTTTCTAAAACTTGCCCAATATTTAAATCATCATAATTAGTAGTCGTCATACCAAACAAGTCAGCAGAAGTTACTAATTTTTTACGTCCCTCTTTTTCTGCTTGAACATTATATTTATCTATATTTTCTTTTAAGTATTTAAAGAAATTTTCAAGAGCAATTTGTTTACCAAGAGTTGGATTATCAGCTAACACGCCTGCCGCATGACTAAAATAGATATCTTTCATATTACCATCAGAAGGAAAACGAATATAATCAAAATTAATTTCATCAAATCCTGCTTGGTGTGATAGAGTTGCTAATTCAATAATATAATCCCAATAAGCTTTTGCTCCGACATCGATAAAACTTAGGCCTTTATGATCTTTCCAAACACTGCCATCGCTTGCCTTTTTAACAGCTAATTCTGGATGAAGATTAGAATAGAAAGGATCTTGAAATACTGTTATACGTCCAATAACATAAATACCTTTTTCATGAAGTATTTTAATAAACTCCTGCATGTCTGTAGCACGACAACCAGGACCTTTTTCACCTTCTAGATTTTTTCCGGTATTATAAGAAATAGTTCCTGTAAAATCTTTTATGTCTATAATTACAGAATTAATTTCAGTACTATCAATTAAATCAACTAATTCCTGTTTAAATTCAATAGTACTAGCAACACATGCTGTCATATAAATAGTTTTTGTTGATGCTGGAGTTGAAATATAATTAATATCAGATTTTGGCACATCACCTTTTAACATCCCTACCGCCTCAGCCAAGATTCCTGTATTGCTTGTACTAGCAGTATTTGATTTTGCATCATATTTTACAGAAAAGGTTTTGGTTAGAACCTTATTGGCAAAAAATAAAACAAAAAAACATACCAATATTAAAATTATTAAAAATATTTTTTTATTATATGTTTTGACTTTCTTCATGAATATTTTTGTCTTCCTGATTAATTTTTGATTTTGATTCTTTTATATTTTTATCATGAAAAGATGACACAACTTTTATAGTTGATACAAGAATCATAATAGCAATACCGTATGCTGCCAAAATAATTTGTTCATACAATTGAGGCAAACCTATAATTGGTGTAATAAAAACCAGTAATCCAAGAATAAAAATCGGTGTGTGTATTTTCATACACCAATTATAAATTATTTTACAATTACCACAAATTCACCTTTTAACAGATTTTGGTCTGCTTTTAATATATCAATAATTTCTGAGGCTTTACCAGTAAAACTTTTTTCATTAAATTTGGTGAGCTCTTTTGCAATAAAAATTTCACGGTCCGGCAATAATTCATTTAAATTTTCTAAAGCTTTTAATATACGATGTTTTGATTCATAAAAAACAACAGGAATTTCATTTTTTGCCAGTTCTTCAAAAAAAGTTTTTCGTCCTTTTTTGTGTGGTGGAAAACCAATAAAAACAAATTTTTCAGACTCCAAACCTGCAATAGAAATTGCTGCTATTAAAGCAGAAGGTCCGGGAATTGTAACAATTTCAATCTCTGGTAATTTTTCTCTGATTTCTTTTATTAAATAGGCACCAGGATCAGAAATAGCAGGAGTTCCTGCATCAGAAACTAAGGCCAGATTTTTACCCTCTTTTAACAAATCAAATATTTTTTGATATTTACCATCTTCGCTAAATTTATGAAAACTTAAAGTTTTATTTTTAATTTCAAAGTGACTCAATAATTTTTGAGTAACGCGCGTATCTTCACACAAAATTGAATCAACTTCTCGAAGAGTTTGAATTGCACGAGGGTTCATATCCTGCAAATTACCTATTGGTGTAGCGACCACATATAATCTAGACATACTAAGATATCCTAACTCCCATTATAATATTGTCAAAGACTATATCTCTTGTACCCCAGGATTAATTGTACAACTTGCATTTTTTGATTCTGTAATTGTTGCCCCTAGATTATCTTTTGCACTACATGTAATTGTATACTGTGTTGTGTTTTGTAGAGATGGAGCTGAAAATATTCCTTGTATTGTTTCAAGATTAAGAACACTATTTCCTGGAGAGATAACACATTGACCATTTGTCAAAGTTTCAAAAGCATTCTGACGTAATTTCCAATCAATAGAACAAGTACCTCCTCTATTAATTAATCTTGAATTTGGTTGCGTATTAAATAATTCAATAATTCCTTGATTATCATATGTACTTGTAATATTTGGATTTGTCGGCGTATCTGGCGTATTTGAATTTGCCACACACACCCCTTCAGAATTTCTAGACAATCCAGCACCACAAACATTAACACACTGACCGTTTACTAATTCCTGATTAACTGCACAAATATTGCACTGAGGGTAATTAACTGCACTGTTGCTGCACTGATTATTATTACACTGTGGAGGATTTGTTGCTCCGTTAGTACAAGGTAATACACAAGCAGAACCATTCCATGTCTGTCCTGATGGACAAGATACATTAAAAGGAATATTTAAAACAATCGGTCCTAGCCATATTCCTCCTCCTCCAGTCTCATCACCAGCACCAGCACCTGGCAATCTATAATTTGCATAATGTCTTATTGTTTGTTTTATAGTATAAGATCCTGGAGCAAGAGGAGCTAAGATAGTCGCCTTTTGAACATTAGCTCCTGAGGGACTAAACCAACCAAAAGCTCTGAAAGAATTTGTATCTCTTCCATCATGAAATGTTGTTGCTCCATAATTTTGTGCAGCAAACTGGTTTGAAACAAGTACACCTGACTGATTATAAATTGAATAGTAAACATTTGTCTGACCCCCACCATTTGTACAAACTTGTGCAAAAGCTTGTGTTGCTATAAAAGAAGACATATTCTGTCCTGGAGTAAAGTTTGCTGACGATAGACTTGCCCAAGCAGCAAATTGTCTATTGCTAATAGAACCTTCATACCAAGCACCGACAGTGCCAGCATCGACATAAGAAGCACCAAGTCCATATAGAGACATGATCAGAAGCATGGCGATTGTAACTTTTTTCTTTTTAAAACCTAAATACACAGCATAAATAATTAAGCCCATAGAAACAATTGAAGCAAGCATAATTCCTATATATATCATTATTGTGTTAAGGTTCATTTTATTTTCGGATAGATCATTTAAGACTGTTTCATTTTTAGCAAGTTCATTTTCACCTTTCAGTGCTCGAACCACTATTTTAGATAAAACAACATCAGACATAGCTGTTATTGATATATCAGTGCTTTGATTAAACACATCAAAGTTTACTTCTTTTTGAGAAGTATTGTACACATTTCCATTAATATCAAAAAGTGTCACTTCAATAGTTCCTGTTCCAACCTTAGTTTGTTCTCCAGTGTCAATATTTTGAGGTGATCCTGTGTAAATAATATTAATTTGAGCAGTCTCCCCTTTTTTAAATTGTTTTTGATTAATTGAAACT
>CAYYEF010000024.1:0-4840 GCA_964470825.1 uncultured Candidatus Saccharibacteria bacterium
AACTTTTAATAAAATCTGTTAAGTGTGCAATTCCAGCTTTATCCAAATTGTTTGTTGGTTCATCTAAAAGTAAGACATCTGGGTCTTGAATTAAAGCTGACGCCAAAAGTAATCGTGCTTGTTGCCCACCAGAAAAAGTTCTAATGATTTTATCATGTGGCGCGTGAAGGTTTACCACTTCTAAAATTTTATCAATACGTGGATCTATATCATAAACTTTTTTAGAAAAACATTTTTCAAAAAATTCTCGCACTGTTAAATCCAGTTCATCACGAGGAATAACCTGTCTAGAAATAGCAATGGTTACCCCACGTCCAATATGAATCTCTCCAAATTCCGGAACAATTTCTCCAGTAATAATTTTAAAAAGAGTACTTTTACCAGCACCGTTTTGACCCATAATAGTTAATTTAGAGCCCCGACGTACAGAAAAACTAACCTCATCTAATATAGGCTTGTTAATACCGAAATCAAAAGAGACTTCTTCAAATCTGATTATTACTTCGTCACGAGACATAGATTATTACCTTATCATAAATTAGCACAGAAGCCACTTTTTATTTACTGTGCTAGTATGTTGATTATGAGAAAAGTTTCATTTGATAAAGCTAAAATAAAAAATAATTTAAACAAAAAAATCACTACACCAGAAATAGATACAAATATTTTGTGGGATGTGGCAGTGATTGGCGGTGGTCCTGCTGGAATGATGGCTGCTGGTCGTGCTGCAGAGCGTGGAGCTAAAGTTATTTTAATTGAAAAAAATGAAAGTTTAGGTAAAAAGCTTTTAATTACAGGCGGTGGTCGTTGTAACTTAACTAATGCAGAATTTGATAATCGAAAACTTCTAGAAAAATTTAAAGAAAATAATAAATTTCTATTTTCAGCTTTTGCCCAATGGGGTGTTAAAGAAACTTTAGACTTTTTTCATAATCGGAAAATGGAAACCAAGGTCGAAGCCATGCAAAGAGTTTTTCCAAAAAGTGATCAATCTAGAAGTGTGTGGAATGTTTTAGTAGAATATATGAAACAAACTGGTGTTACTGTTATTTCTAATAGTCCTGTAATTGGTTTTGCTACTCGTGACACCAAAGAAAAAGATAAGAATAAGCAAAAAATCCACAAAGAAATCGTGGCTGTAAAATTAAAAGGTAATATTCATATTCGCGCTAAAAATTTTATTTTGGCGACCGGAGGAAAATCTCATCCTGAAACTGGATCAACTGGAGAAGGTTTTGAATGGTTGAAACAGCTTGGTCACACTATTATTGAACCTTCAGCTTCCCTAGTGCCGATCGCAGTGAAAGATTTATGGGTCAAGAAATTGCAAGGAGTCACTTTACAGAATATAAAAATTTCTCTTTGGCAAAACGAAATAAAACATACCACCAAAGCTGGCCGAGTATTATTTACTCATTTTGGTTTATCTGGACCTACTATTTTAAATTTAAGCAGCGAAGTTAGTGAGCTTTTAAAATATGGCGAAGTAAAAATTACTATCGACCTTATGCCTGAATTTGATTACGGGCAATTAAATGCAAAATTACAAGAAGTTTTTAAAGAGCATAGCAACAAAAAAATCGTGAACGGCTTAAGCACTATTATGTTACCGTCTATCGCACAGGTTATCATAGACCTTTCTGAAATTGATCCAAACACTCCAAATCATAGCGTTACTCGTGAACAGCGCCTATTATTAGTTCAATTATTAAAAGCCGTTCCTTTGGAAGTCAAAGAATTGTTAGGTGTCGAAAAAGCCATTGTTACTTCTGGCGGAATACAATTAAATGAAGTTGATTTCAAAACTATGCAATCTCGCCTGTATCCAAACTTATCTATTATTGGTGACGTATTAAATATAGACCGACCATCTGGAGGTTATAGTTTACAATTATGTTGGACTACTGGCTTTGTGGCTGGTAATAATGTACTATTTATAAAAACCTAGTCGAGTTTTAAAATTAGAAGAAAATAAAAAGTAAATAAAATGAAAGGAACAATTAAAACTCTTACGGATAAAGGATTTGGATTCATTTCTCGCGAAGGCGAAGCAAAGGACCTATTCTTTCACTCAAAAGAATTAAATGGTGTGACTTACGATGAATTGCAAACTGGAGATGAAGTAACTTTTGAAGTAGTTCAAGGTGAAAAAGGACCAGCAGCAGTAAACGTATCAAGAGTTTAATCTAAAATAAAAACCACCTCAGGAATGAAGTGGTTTTTTATTTATTTTACTATTGTGTTTAGTTCGACATAAAATTGAGAACCTTTATTTTTACCATCTGATTCTGCCCAAATTTTTCCCCCTTTTGCTTCCAACATTTTTTTAGCTATATATAAACCTAATCCAGTCCCTAAAATATTTACTCCATGTGAATCTTGAGATCTACTAAATTTTTTAAACAACAAAGGCATAGTTTCCTTTTCAATTCCCACTCCACTGTCTTTTACACTAAACAAAACTGTATCTTTTTTATTTTTTTGGACACCAATTTCAATCCAACCCTCTTTAGTATATTTATGTGCATTATCAACTAAATTAATTAGAACTTGTTTTAGTTTGGCTTTATCTTCATGAACATAACAATCTGGTGAAGTAATTTTTAATTTTAATTCTAAATTATCTTTTTTAATATCAAGCTTCATTTCATCGATCACTTCTTTTACTAAATCTATAAAATTAAAATCTTTTAAATAGTATCTCATGGCTCCTTGTTCGATTCGAGAAACATCCAAGAAATCGCTAACAGTCTTATTTAATGAATCTGTCGATCTAAAAATAATATCTAGCGGTTCAATAAACTCTTTTGGAACATCTCCATAACTTCCTTCAAGCAATAAAGAGACGTAACCTCTAATAGCTCCAAGAGGTCCTCTGATTTGATGAGTCGCCAAAGCTATAAATTCATTTTTACTATCATATTTCTTAGCATATCCATCCATAATATGATTTTTTAAAATGTTTGTAGCCCAAATCCGAAATTCTGTAGCTTTTTTAGAATTTACTCTATAACCCACTGAGATAATAGCATCCAGATTATAAATATTGACCATATATTTTTTATTATCTCGTGCAGTTAGTTCTATTTTGGAACTAACTGAACTTTGATCTAATTCTTTTGTTTCAAAGATATGACCTAGATGTTTTGTAATAGCCGGCCTCTGTGTTCCAAATAAAGCTGCTATCTGATCCTGTGTTAACCAAATTGATTCATTTTCTATCCGAGTTTCTATTCTTATATAACCTTTTTCAGGTTCATATATCATGATCGATTTCTTTTTATTGGTCATTCAAGTAAATTAATTATTAAAAAAATAAATATTGGGCATACAATTATATCTAAAAATAAAAAAATAGCACTAGGAAAAAACACCAAATATAAATGTATTTTTATTTTAGTATAGATTAAAAAAATTTATTTCAATATAAATAATCTATATGCGAAACAAATAAAAAACCTCTCTATTAAGAGAGGCGTTTAAAAAATTTTTCTCCGTAAGGAGAGTGGTATGGAACAAGAACGATTTTTTTCTGAATAGCCAAGATACCAGAAGCCAGAACTTCTTCACTCCTGTTTTTTCCACGTTGTTCGATTATTCCTTTAACTCCAATAACATAACCATGTATCTTGGGTTCAAAGTAAGTATCTATAATGTGGGTAATTGAATACCTAGAAAAATTTTGGTGATATTTCTTAATGAGAACATGCTCATTTTGGGGGGTCATCATATAAAAGATCCTAACCTTAACCAAGGCCAGTCTCAATACATACTCTACAGAAACAATGATTCTTGTAGAATCAAGTACTTCTCCAAAAGGCAAACCATCTAGACCTTTAAGAGTTCTAATCATTGTCAGATAAAAAACAAGAGAGCAATCTGAGAGAGCGTCGCAAGATTTTATATTACGAACAACATCTACAAAAAATTTCTTGTCTTTGATCTGTTCAAAGTGTATATATTTTCTCAGTTCACCAATGAGAGTTTCATAAAAATCTGGATTAATCTCCCCTTTGTCTGAACCGCCATCTCTCCACATACCGCCATTTATATAGCTATATTCAAAATAATTTCGAACAGTTTTAACCTGCTCGCGAGAATGAGTTTGGATATTCATTTTAAAGACCTAATCACAATTTAGCTTATACCTCTATTTTTTAGGTGTCAATAATTTTTGTTTTAGATTGATTCACCCTCAAAATCAGACATCACCAATCCCCATCTATTTTTGTCATCTAATTTTAAATAAGCACTTTTTGCAAAAGAAGGTTGTGTTGATATTGAATCATTTGGTCCCCGCTCTGTATAATTTACAATAATAACATTTTTCTGTTTTGGATTCTGACTATTATTTATGTTTTGTGGAGCAATTCTATCACCTAAAAAATATCCATCTGAACCAATATAGCCATTCTTGGTTTTGATAGCAGAAACAACATAATAAAAAACTCCACTTCCACCTGTTTCTTGAGTAATTAGAAAAACAACATCTTCTTTGCCATCATTATTTAAATCTGTTTTTAATTCATTACCAAAATATTTAGTAATTATTTTTGAAGCAGATCCCGGAACAATTTCTTTTTCTGAATATCCATTTTTAAGTTTAATCCTCTGTCCTTCAATTTGATAAGAAATATTTTTATAGTCCGAAACATATTCTGGAGTTATAACCTTATATTTTTCTGGTTCAAAAGATAAAATATAATCGACTAATTTTGGTACCCACATTTTTTGGGTAAAAATTAAAAAAATACCAACGATAATTAAAAGCAGGAGAAAAAATCTCAAAACTTTTATAAATAAACTTGAATTATTTTCTATTTTTTCTAACATATAAAAA
>CAYYEF010000025.1:0-4702 GCA_964470825.1 uncultured Candidatus Saccharibacteria bacterium
AACAGTTCTTTGTCCTGTGGAAATTTTTAATAAAACTATCTCAATTTGAGAAACCTTGTATATTTTTTTAAACTGGGAAATTTCAAAAGGGTACCTATTTAAAAAAAGAATATGTGGGGAGAGTTTATAAAGTTGAATAAAAAAGGCTTTTAGTTTAAACTGGACACACTTGCCGAAGTGGCGGAATTGGTAGACGCGCACGACTCAAAATCGTGTATCGTAAGGTGTGAGGGTTCGACTCCCTCCTTCGGCACATAAAACAAAGGCGCGCCCTTCGGGCGCGCCTTTGTTTTATTTCACATACTCCGCATATCTCCCTTCTGTCTTAGTAAAAGCATCCAGGGAATTCATCTTATATTGATATCCGTACTTTTTTGTAATTTTAGAACCATCAACAGCAATTGGATACGAGTAAGATTTCCATCCACCTTTTGATGTAGGAATTTTTCCAAATGAAATATTTCTCATTATAAAAAATGCAAATTGAATTATTCTTGGATGAACTTTAACAGCCTTTTTACCTACTGCTCTCGCCATGTCACCTCCAAGCACAACAGGTCCAAATGGAGATGCATTAAATATTTCAAAATCACTTGAAATAACATCAGAAAAAGAAAGCAACTCTACAATGTCATTAATATCATCTTCATGTACAAATTGTCTACACCACTTTGGTGTGATTGGAGTAAAAGAAACAAGCGCAGACACAAGAGAATACCAGAATGATTTTGCACCTTTTAATTGTCCCGACAAAGCAGACTGTAAGCCGAATCGAATTCTCATAAATCTCCCTCGAGGACCAGTAATTGCAGCAGGTCTGATTACATATACTTTTGGAAGTTGTTTAGTATCTTTAAGTGCATGTATTTTTTCACTCAAATGCTCTTCTGTAATTCTCTTTTCTTCAGCATAAAAATATTCTGATTTTCTAAAGGGATCCTCTTCTGTAAATAATGTGTTTATTTCATTTGTAGAAAAAGCGCCATAGGATGCAACGGTAGAAAAATGAATTAGTCGTTTTACAGATTCATTTGAAAATGCAAAATCAAAAACGTTATCACTTCCTATTATATTCATTTTATACTGCATTTTTTTATCTTTCATCTCACGAATTTGCCAGGCAGTATGAATAATAATTTCTGGATGATAAGCAGCAACTTTTTCTTGCCAATCAAAATCACCAAGATTTGCATTAATGAAGATCAACTTAGAATTAGAACTTGTAAGATTAGATGGTTCAACAATATCAACACCGATAATCTGTTTAATATCATCTCTTTTTGAAAATTGATCAACAAGCATTTCCCCAACATATCCTGATGAACCTGTAATAAAAATTATTTTTTCTTTCATATTGTGCGAATAGTATATCATTTATCTGCCACCCCTACTTAATAATGTTTTAATTGTTTTTAATATTATTTTTATGTCTAACAATACAGATCTATTCTTAATATAATATAGATCATATGCAAGCCTATCTTTATTTTCTTCAATTGTATTAGGAATCACATCTTGTCTTGTTTGAGCCCAACCAGAAAGACCTGGTTTTACCACATATCTAACAGAATAATACGGGATTTCTTTTGAAAGTCTCTCCTCTAAACCAGTCATGTCAGGACGAGGTCCAACAAGTGAAATATCTCCTTTAAAGATGTTCCAGAATTGTGGAAATTCATCAATACTACTTTTTCTCAAAAATTTTCCTACTTTTGTTATTTTGTTTTCAGATTCTCCAAGCCATACACCATTTTCATTCTTAAGCATACTTCTGAATTTATAAATTTTTATAGGCTTGTTATTTTTTCCAACTCTAATTTGAGAAATAAATATAGGACTTCCTGGGTTCTCTATTTTTAAAGCTATTATTATAAACGGATATATCAAAAGAGATAAAATTCCACCAACAAACGAAACAATGACGTCTACACTTTTCTTTAATAAATCATAAGTAATTTTATCGTTAGCAGATACATGTTCAATAAACCAGTCATACTCAATCAATGAGACAGGAACTTTATAAAACACCTCTTCATATACTTGATACAAATCAACAAATCGTACATTCTCAAGCAACAAACTATACAGTTGCGGTAATACTGGCTCTATATTTTTATTTTTTAAATCAATAACTACAATAGCAATATTGTTTGTTTTTTTAATTTCTTCAATTTGAAAAGTTACATCTTCAAGCAGAGAAGCTAACTTAATATGCTTCACAAATTCAAAAGAATAATGTTTATCATTATTCACTTCATTAAATAAATTTTCTATTTCTAATCCGTCTCCTATAAGCACAGCTTTATGCTTCTTAAAACTTATTATTTTTGAATAGATAAATACTCTGAATAGATAAAGAAGAAAAAAAGAAATGAAGATAAATATCAGTAATATTGTTTTTGGAGTAATTGAAAAAATTGGAATTACATAAAAAAAGGCAAAAGCAACTAACGAAGTTACAATATATGCATTAGATAAAATGAGAGGTACTTTATTTTTTAAAATAGAAGTATGTCTTTCATATAAACCTGAGAGGTAAAATATTACAATCCATAATGCAAAGATGATCAAAAATGGATAAAAGTGAACATTCCAAATTTCTAGTGTAGGTACCTGTCCTGATCGCAAAAGAAGACTTAACCATAAAGAAAAACAAAGAATGGCCAAATCTCCAATAAACAAAATAAAGGGTTCTTTAGTATTGATTACTCGCATGTTTAGTATAATATGAAGATTACCACACAAGACATGAACAATCAAAACAAAAAGATATTGCTCGTAATAACCAAATCCAACTTTGGCGGGGCTCAAAAATACATACTTGAACTGGCAAAAGAACTACAAAAAAGAGGTTTGAATGTTTGTGTTGCACTAGGAGGTAACGGGGTTCTTATTAACAAATTAAAACAAGAAAATATTCAAGTCGAACAGATTACATATCTTGGAAGAGATGTTTCTATACTTAATGATTTAAAAACTTTTTTTGCTCTTCTCAAAATTATATTTAAATATAAACCTGATGTTGTTCATCTAAATAGTTCAAAAATTGGAGGACTTGGAACACTTGCAGCACGAATACTTTTTGTACCAAAAATAATCTTTACAATTCATGGTTGGGCCTTCAATGAAGACCGAAGTCCTCTTTCAAAAAAAATAATTGGATTACTTTACTTTATTACAATATTTTTATCTCATCGTTCAATCGCAGTATCAAAAGAAACAAAAAAACAAGGAGTTCAAATACCATTTTATCCAATTATCAAGAATAAAATAACTATCGTAAGGAATGGAATAAGCTCTCCTGATTTTCTTTCAAAACAAGAGGCACAAAATTTTATATCAGAAAAAATACATTTATCTCTTAATAACAAAATCATTATTGGACAAATAGCTGAACTCCACCCTATAAAGTCAATAGAAACAACCATTGAAGCAGCTAAAGATTTAGTTAAAGATTATTCTGATTTAGTTTTTATACTCATGGGTGATGGAGAACAAAAAGGTAAATTGCGTTTTTTAATTGATAAATACAATTTAAATCAAAATGTATTTTTACTAGGTTTTGTTGATAATGCAGCTCAATATCTAAAGGCATTTGATATATTTTGTTTAACATCTAAATCAGAAGCACTTGCACTTGTATTACTAGAAGCAGGTTTTGCATCCGTCCCAATTATTTCTTCTCGTGTAGGTGGAATTCCTGAACTTATTACAGATAATGAAACTGGTCTATTATTTGAGTCAGGAAATGTCGAGGAATTTAAAAATAAAGTCAGACAACTATTATCTACAGACGAAGATGCAAGAATAGCTATTGTAGAAAAATTTTATAAAAAAGTTCAATCAAAATTTACAAGCGAATATATGGTTACAAAAACACTGAAAATCTATAACATATGAAGCCAAAGATAGTAATTGTCTGTGGACCAACAGCAACAGGAAAAAGTGATAAGGCAGTAGAAATTGCACTTGAAAGAAACGGTGAGATTATTTCTGCTGATTCAAGACAAGTATATAAAGGTCTTAATATTGGTTCAGGTAAAATAACTAACGAAGAGATGAAGGGTGTACCTCATCATCTTCTAGATGTTGTAAAACCAATGGACATTTTCTCTGTTGAAGAATTTATAGAACATGGTAAAAAAGCAATAAAAGAAATTTTAGATGAAGGAAAACTACCTATAATATGTGGAGGTACAGGATATTATATTGATGCACTTATATATGATATTCATTTTCCAGAAGTTTCACCGAACGAAATCCTTCGCAAAGAGCTTGAATTATACTCACTAAAAGATTTACAAAATAAATTGCAAGATCTTGATCCAGAAAGATATGAATCTATTGATATAAAAAATCCCGTACGACTTATTCGTGCAATTGAGATTGCAACAGAACTCGGAAAAGTTCCTCTTCTTAAAAGAAATTCTCCTTATGAAACTGAATGGGTATATCTTGACTTCCCTGATGAAGTTTTGAAAGAAAGGATTTATAAGAGACTCATTACACGAATTGAGAATGGAATGCTTGATGAAGCAATACACCTACATAAAGAAGGTATGACCTTTGATCGAATGAAACAACTTGGTCTTGAATATCGATATATGGCAATGTATCTACTTAAAGAAATTTCTTATGAAGAAATGATTAATCAACTTAATACTAAAATTTGGCAATTCGCAAAAAGGCAAAGAACATGGTT
>CAYYEF010000026.1:0-3919 GCA_964470825.1 uncultured Candidatus Saccharibacteria bacterium
TTTATTTTTTAAATTTTTCTTAACATCATTAACAAAATTATCTCCAACAACGTCAACCAACATTTTTTCCTGTTCACCACCTTTAAAATGTCTAAGAGGTGTCATTGAAGCAAAAATTAATAATTCACATTCATGTTTTTGTGCAACAAGTCTTGCTAAAAGAGCACCCAAAGAAAAACCGAAAACGACTGAATCTTTTTCTATAGAAAAAATTTGTTCTGAGATTTTATTTTTCCAATCTACTTTTATATAAACTGGCTCATAACCTTTCTTAATTACAGCTTTACCTAAATCTTGATATTGTCTTCTACGACAAGTCTCTCCCCAACCAGGAATAATATAAAATTTCTTTTTCATAAAATATATTTTGATTATAAAGTAACAGCCAAACCCACGCAAATGAGTCTGGCTGTTGTTTTGGTGCGCTCAGGCGTTGAATTCACCAGATTGCGCTCCTTTCAGGAACGCGGACCATTCCTCATTGCTGAAGAACAGGGTATTCTTGGTCGGATCATTCGAGTTCCGAACCGCAACACCCTCTGGCTTAATTGCCACTGCAACGCAAGTCTTCGGGTTGTTCTTCGACCACGAAGAAACCCGGAAGTCCTCATCTTTGACAGAGAACACTGCTTTCATAATATCACCTCCTTTCTACAATATATAAAAACACATTTTATATAAAAAGCAATGTTTATTTACAAAATTAAGTGGTAATAAATTCGTTCACCAATCTCCACACTTTTGTAAAGAATTTAAATAGTTTGACAATATTATATTTCGTGTTATAATTATAAAAGAATGAATCTTGTAAATACAAACGGTTTTATGTCGGGACTACTTTCAAAGATAGGAGAAGAAATTTTTGAAAGCGGTCGGCTCTGGGACGAACTCCACAATACCGAGGCCCTGGCGGTACTACGGTACATTTCAACAAACTCCAATAACAACCAGGAGATTTGTGATCGCCTGGAAAAAACAGGTTGTGAAATGTTTTTTGTTGTGCCCTTTGAGCAAACAGGTAGTAATTTTCCTGAAATCAAGGAACCTACCCTGTCACTCATTGGCATCACTACAAGAAGTGGAATGTCGGTCTCGGTAGTTGCGTGTGCACCTAAAAATTCATACGTACTAAAATCTTAACCCTTAACCCGTTTTTAAAAGTTTGACGGACAGATTCAAATTTTTACCTCAGGCCATTCGGCTTGGGGTTTTTATTTATGAAACAAAATCAGGATATCATCTTTTATTAGATGGATTATAATTTACGACTATCATAAGCCCAGTGCAAAATAGCTTGCCTTTGCCGAGTACGACACTGAAAATCTCCTTTGCGACAATTTTTTGTCACTTGAGTAATATGACGCTTAATTGCTTTCCATCTTTTAATTTGGCGAGTATCTTCATCTGGAATACGGCGACCTAAATAATATCGGCAATACCACTCGAACCATCCGCGAGGATCATGTTTTGAAATCCAACCTTTTCTTTGCCACTCTTGTAATGATTGAGAAGCTTTTATTTTGAAAAAATTTAAATCTTTTTGATAAGTTCCATCCTTAGAAATTTTGGCATTTTTAAACCAAGCTTTAGGGAATTCCTTTTCTCCCCCACCATAAAAATAAATACCTCCAAAGACTCCGAGTTCTAGCATTTCTTTCGGAGTCAATTCTGGTTTAAATTCTGGATCAAATTTTTTCATTATCTTATTTTATAAATTATATATTTTTTAGATATTTCCACACAGCCGGATCTTCTTGACCAAGAGCCCAGACTGAAAATCCTCTCAAACCCTTTTCGGTAATTAAATCATTTTTTAGTTCAAAACTTTTAGCAGTATCACACCAAATAATATTTTCTATTCCACTTCTAGTAAATTTTAAATATTCTGCTCCGAGTGTTTCATCAAATCCTCTTTCTTTATATTTTTTATTTACCTTTTTATAAGCCTTTTCTGCTAGAGAATAGGTGACACTTGCAACCTTTTTGCCGTCTTGCCACTGCCAACAATATGCTGGAATACCAAGAGAAAGTTTTTCAGGTGCAATATTTTTCAATTTATAATCCAGAATTCTATTTACGTAAGGAAGTGAGGCTGTTGGGCCGCTAGATTGATAATCGTCATATGTCATAAGTGTTAAGAAATCTGAATTTTCAGCTATTTTTTTATAATCATAAGCAGAACTCCAATCTTGATTTTTAGAAGTTGGATCATAATCATTATCACGAACAACTACAGCAACGCTGAATTGTAAATTTTCCTTTTTTAATCTTTCATAAGTTTTTTTCACAAAAGCAACATACATATCGCGATCTAAATGATTTATATTTTCAAAATCATATTGCCAACCAATAAATTTATTTTTCTCAGCTTCTTTAATCAGAAAATCAATTATTTCATCTTGAGCTTTTTGATTAAGCAAAATATCTGACATTAAAACTTTATCAAAACTTTTTTGAACCAAAAGTGGCATAATTTTTACATCTTTACTTTTAGCTTCTCGTAAAAGACTTTTCCCTTTTTTAGTTGGTCCAGAAACTTTTAAATCATAGCCGACTGTATAAATTTGCGGAGCCGCTATATCAATTTCACTAGCATTTTTTTTAAAGCTTTTTAAACCATTCACATTATCGAAATAATAAAATAAATTCTCACTAGCTAATATTGGGGACGGTAATATCATCGTTGCTAATAAAATAATTAAAAAAGTTTTTTTCATATTCGTATTATAACTTTTATCTATAAAAATCAAAAATAAAATTGCAAAAATTTTTACCACAGTTTTTCCACACTGTCTCTTGCTCTACTTATTTTAAGTGCTACCATTTACGGACAGCTTAATTTAATAATTAAGCCCAAATTATTAAGAGGTAGAAATACCTTATTAACTAACCAAATAAATATGGATGACACACAAATGGATCCAATGATGGACCCAATTGAAGAAGAGACAGATGAAACTGATTTCGAAGACGAAGAAGTTTCTGATCTTGAAGATGATGCATCAGAGGAGATGGAATAAGGGCTACCAAAAAAGACCTATTTAGAAAGGTCTTTTTTGTTGAATTTTTTAAATATTGTGTTATTATTTAGCAAAAGTTGCCTTTTGGGTGACCTTTTTAAATTAAAATAAAGTTGTTAAAACAAGAACAAAATAGAATAAACGAGTCTATCCGATCAAAAGAACTGCGTGTAATTGGTGCTGAGGGTGAGAATCTTGGAGTATTATCAATAAAAGAGGCTTTAGAAAAAGCAAAGGAAGCAAATCTAGACCTTATTGAAATATCCGCAAACTCTAATCCCCCAGTTGCAAAAATCGCTGATTATGGTAAGTTTTTATACGACCTAAACAAAAAACTGAAGGCTGCAAAAGCCAAGTCCCACACGGTTGAAGTCAAAGGAATCCAAGTAAAAATTGGGACCGATGAAAACGATCTAGGGATAAAAGCCAAAAAAGCTTCAGAGTGGTTAAAGGAGGGACATCGAGTTAAAATAGAATTGTTCTTACCGGGCCGAACAAAATATCTTGAAAAAGACTTTTTGGAAACTAGAATAAATCGAATCTTAAAATTGATTACTGTAGATTTCAAAATCGCCGAAGACAAGAAAAAAGGTCCAAAAGGGTTAACAATGATAATCGAGAAAAAATAATGAAAGGCAATAAATCATATTCAAAAAGAATAAAATTAACACGAACAGGCAAACTAGTTGCCCGCAAGGCTGGTCAGTGCCACTTTAATGCAAAAGAAAGTCGCAATACCCAACTTGATAAAAACCGAACCACTTTAGTTCAAATGTCTCCAAAAGCAAAACAGAGATTTTTATCTAATATGTAATAATTAATAATATGGCAAGAGTAAAACGAGGAACAACTTCATTAAAACGCAGAAAGAATGTCTTACAAATGACAAAAGGCTATCG
>CAYYEF010000027.1:0-3874 GCA_964470825.1 uncultured Candidatus Saccharibacteria bacterium
CTATAAGCTGTTTTTCAAAAGCTCTCCATTTAGTATCCCTTCTTACATTTTGAAGCGAAGCTAAAACAACAGTACTCAAAAGACTTATTATGGAAATAACAACTAATAGTTCAATTAAAGTAAATCCTTTTTTACAATCTTTTGCCATAATATTTTCTAATTATTTGGTTTATTTCTTTCAATTCTTTCTTTTATTGGATTATAATTTTTATAATTCTGGTTTACTGATGTACTAGCCTGATTTTGTGGTAATAAGAATTTAAATACAATAAAAATACTTATACTGAAAAATAAAATAGTAGATACTATTAATATAATATTAGCGGTTTTAATATCTTTTACTATACCCAAATTAACTAACATTTCTGGAATACCTTTTTTTTGATATCCTGCTTTAGAATTTTGGGAATAAATATTTGATGAATTATTTTCTTCAAAATATACATTAGTCATATTTAAAAATAATTATATACTAAAAAAACAAATCATGCTCATAGCAAATAAACTTTGCCAAAATAAAAATAATCTGTTATTAATGATTTAATGTCAAATAAAGTTTTAATTGTAGAGTCACCGGCAAAAGCCAAAACAATTTCAAAATATCTAAATGGCGAATATGATGTTATAGCATCAGTTGGCCATATTCGTGATTTACCAAAAAATAACAAAAAAGCTATAAACATCGAGGCTGGTTTCGTGCCACACTATGAAATTACTCCTGGAAAAGAAAAGGTTATTTCTGATATCAAAAAATTAATTAGAAATGCTGATGAAATTTTATTAGCCACTGACCCCGATCGTGAAGGTGAAGCTATTGCCTGGCATTTAAAAGAAGTCTTGGGATTGAAAAACGCAAAGCGAGTTACTTTTAATGAAATCACTGCCGAAGCTGTCAGTGATGCTGTTAAACACCCTAGACAAATTGATAATGAATTAAAACAAGCCCAAGAAGCTCGTCGCGTGCTTGATCGTTTGGTTGGTTACGATTTATCAGGAATCATTTGGCAAAAAGTTCGTTATGGTCTTTCTGCTGGTCGTGTCCAATCTCCTGCCCTGAGAATTTTAATGGAACGGGAACGAGAAATTCGCGCTTTTATTCCAGAAGATTTTTTTGTTATCGAAGCTTTAACTGAAACTTCTAAAAAAGAAAAGATTCAATTCACTTGTGAAATTGAGCCTAAGAAAAAAGAAGAAGCAGAAAATATTGTTAAAGTTGCCGAATCTGGAAAATGGGTTATTGCTGACATTAAAGAAACAGAAGCGAAACGCGCTACTCGCCCTCCATTTATTACTTCAACCTTACAACAAGTTGCCAGCACCAGACTTGGATACAGTCCTTCAAAAACTATGGCTCTTGCTCAAAAATTATACGAAGCTGGTCATATTACATACATGAGAACAGATAGCACAAACCTTAGTGCTGGCGCTATCGCTTCTATTGCCTCTGTTGTTAAAAAAGAATTTGGAGAAAAACATTTAGCTTCAAAGAACTTCAAAACCAATTCTAAAAATGCTCAAGAGGCTCACGAGGCTATTCGTCCCTCAAATCCTGCCATAAAAAGTGCAGGTAATACTACTGAACAAAAAAAGGTCTATGAATTAATTAGAGCTCGTGCTATCGCTTCTCAAATGACTGATGCAAAAATTATTCGTACAAAAATTACAGCAGAAATTAATAAAGGTGAGATTCCAAATTTTTCTGTAAATGGATCACGCGTTATTTATCCAGGTTGGCTTTTGGCTGATCCTGCTTCTCGTGGCGAAGATATTGAACTACCGGCCCTTTCTGTTGGTGATGTTTTGAATTTAATAAAAATTATACTTGAAGCAAAACAAACCACTCCTCCGCAACGCTACACTGAGGCTGGTTTAATTAAAGAATTAGAGAAAAGAGGAATTGGTCGTCCTTCTACATATGCTTCAATTATGAAAACTTTGGCTGATCGTGGTTATGTAGAAAAAAATGGTCGTACTCTTATACCAACAGATACTGGTGATGTGGTTTCCTCTTTCTTAGAACAAAACTTTGCTCAATATATTAGTGATTCTTTCACAGCCGAAATGGAAAATGAACTTGATGAAATTGCCGAGGGTAAAAGAAGTTACGAAAAAACTTTATCAGATTTTTATAAACCTTTCACCAAAGAAGTTAATGAGAAGAAAAAATTAGATAAAGCCACAAGTTTTGGAAAAGCTGACGATAAATTTAAATGTCCAAAATGTGGTAGTAGTATGGAAATTAAATTAGGTCGTGGTGGAAAATTCTTAAGTTGCTCTCGTTTTCCAGATTGTACTGGTGCTTTAACAATTGATGGTGTCGAAATTAAAGCCGATGAACCAATTGGCAAACACCCTGAAACTGGCGAAAATATTTTTGTAAAAGTTGGTCGCTTTGGTCCTTATGTGCAACTTGGAGAAAGCGTTACTGCTAAACAAGCCAAAGAACGAGGTCTTGGAACAAAAGCGGTCAAAGCCAAAATGGCCAGCATTCCAAAAGAAAAAGACATTACTGCTGTAACAGTAGATGATGCTGTAAAATATTTATCATTACCTCGCGTACTTGGAACACATCCAGTCTCTGGTAAAGAAATTTTGGCAAATAATGGTCGCTTCGGTCCATATGTTATGCATGATGGAGATTTTCGTTCAATCAAATCTCCAGAGAATGTTTATGAAATATCTTTGGAAAAAGCTTTGGCCTTAATTGCTGAACCTAAAAAACAAAGAGGTTTCAAAAAGAAAAAGAAATAATATTAAAAAAAAATTAAAAAACCAGTCTTAAATTTTAGAGCTGGTTTTTTAATTTAAATAGTAAAATTCTTTACAGAATACATTTCATCATCATCCTTATCATCCCTTACTGTTTTATCTTCTGGAAATTCATCACTTAAACCATCACCATTATAATCTGTGGCGTGAGCAATACTTGGACTTTGGTTATAAACAGCCTCAAAATCATTAACTAGTTCAGTATGACTTTGTTCCACAATGTTTTCTAAATTACTTTTAAAACTTCTACCATTCAAAGCGTTTAGTATTCTTCTTAAATCATCATCGTCTACGAAATCAATTGCAATTTTTCCACCAGTTTCCTTTGTCTCAATCATTACTCGAGCACCCAAAATTTCTCTTGCTTCTTCTTCAAGTTCTACAATATCTGGATCAAACATTCTCTCTTTTTTACGAACTTTATCATATGCAATCTTACGAGAAATTTTTTCTGCATCACGCACTGTCATTTTTTTCAAAATAATTTCACGAAACAAAACTGACTGTTCTTCTTTTCTATCGCCAAGCATCAAAAGAGGTCTTGCATGTCCTTCTGAAATTTTTCCTTCAATTAAGGCTTTTTGAATTTCATCTGGTAGAGCAAGAATTCTAATAGTATTAGAAACATATTCTCTACTACGCCCTACTTTCTTAGCAATTTCAGTGTGTTTGAAACCAAATTCTTCTGCAAGTTGATGGAAGGCGCGAGCACGATCAATTGCATTCAAATCTTCGCGTTGTAAGTTTTCAATAATAGCCAACTCCAGTTTTGTTTTTTCATCGTCTTCTTTAGCACGAATCAAGGCAGGAACCTCACGAAGTCCAGCTAACTTAGAAGCGCGCAGACGTCTCTCTCCTGCAATTAATTCATATTCAGTTGCCAGTCCTCCATCTTCTTTAATAACTTCTTTTCTGGTCACAACAAGAGGTTGCAATACACCATATGTGCGAATTGATTCTGACAATTCTTGTAGACGATTTTGATCAAATTCCCTTCTTGGTTGATAAGGGTTTGGTTTAATTTTATCAACTTCAATAAAGAAAACGGCGTTTTGATGAAAAGGTGAAAATTCTTCTGCTCCCATAATAAATATATTTTAGCATA
>CAYYEF010000028.1:0-3428 GCA_964470825.1 uncultured Candidatus Saccharibacteria bacterium
TAACCAAGGGCGCTTACAGGTTCAATCCCTGCTAGCGCTCTTTTCTTTTATATATAAAAATATACTTACATTAACCCTTTATTTTTTTCTTGATTTTTGTTAAGGTGTTATCTACGCCTCGGCGCATGTTATGCGCGCATAGCTCAGTTGGCTAGAGCATTCGACTGATACTCGAAAGGTCCTAGGTTCGAATCCTAGTGCGCGCACCAATTTAAATTAATATCAAATATCTACATTTTATTTTTTTTGATATAATTTATTTAACTCACTATAAGAGTATTTATTATTAATAAAATATTATGGATTTTTTCAAGAAAATATTAGGTTCAAAAACATCTCCTTCTAATCAAGATCATTTTGTCGTAGATGAAAATGGTATTGCACAAGATTCAAAATCTTTCACTGCTCCAATTAGTAATGTTTCAACTCCAGTCTCTAATTCATCTTTATCTCAAAATAAAAACATTTCAGAACAAGGTAATGTTACAGAAAATACTCCTGAAAAAAATGATGTTGTTGAATCTGTATCTGACACATCAGCATTTGATGAATTAATGAAACAAGCAGAAAGCTCTGTTGATTCTAGAGTTTTAGATAAACCTATTTTAGATCCAGAGTTTCAAAAGGCAAAAGATGAAATTCAGAGTGAAGAGGGAATCGAGATTTTTCCTGCTGAATAATTAAGAACTATTTTATAAAATTAGGCTCTCTTTCTAGGGTTATACCAAATACCTGCTCTATTTTTTCGTTGATAATTTTTTCAAACTCTAATAAGTCACTGGCCTTGCTATCACCTTTATTAATGATAACTAAGGCGCTTTTGTTATATATAGCTAGTTTTTTATATTCAAAACCTTTTAATCCAGCTTGTTCAATAAGCCATCCAGAAAAAATTTTTACATCACTTTTTTTATCTGTCTTATTTTTATTGATTTTAAATTGAGGCATTGAAGGAAATTCTTGCAAAAGTTTTTCTGCAAAATCACTCGGAATTATAGGGTTCTTAAAGAAAGAGCCGCAATTTGGAATTTCGATTGGGTCAGGTAGTTTTTCTCTTCTAATTTTTATAATAGCTTTCCTAATTTCTAGTAGTGTGGCATTTTTCTGTTTTCTTTCCAAGAAATATAATTGCAAATCTTTATATTGAGGGATGGGTAATTTCTCAGAAACTTTTTTAAGTTGCATTGAGACAGAAGAAATAATAAAACGACCAGGATTTTTTTTGAAAATACTATTTCTATAATCAAATAGACATTGATCATTAGGAATTTCTATAAACTCATCATACTCAGTATCGTATGCACGCACATGAGTAATAACATTTTTAACTTCTTGGCCATAAGCACCGATATTTTGAACCGGAGAGGCTCCAACGGTACCTGGTATATTTGATAAGCATTCAATTCCAGTTAGATTGTTTTTAACTGTCCATTCAACAAGCTCATCCCAATTTTCACCAGCGCCAATTTCTATATTTACAAAATCAATACCTTCATAAGATTTAAATTTTCCTTTTATTTTAACGATACCGAAGGTTTTTTTGATAAGACCATCATTAAAAAAGGTATTTGTTCCAGACCCTAAGATTATCCAGGGTAATTTCTCTTTTTGGCTAAAATTAATAAACTCTTGAATATCTTTCTCATTTTCAATTTCACAAATGTATTTGGCAACACCACCAATTGATATAGAGGAATATTTTTTTAAATCTTCGTCCCGGATAATATTCATAATAATTATATTATAGCATTTACTTTAAGGCAGGTCTTTTTGGCAATATATCACTTATGATATAATTTTTACATGAAAAAAGAAGATAATTCCCAAACAAAAATAGGTTATTTTATTAAGAATCTACGCGAATCAAAAGGTCTGACTCAAAAACAATTTGCAGATCTCCTAAATACTTCTCAGAGTGCAGTGGCAAGAATGGAAAGTGGAGGTCAGAATTTCACTACTAAAGAACTTCTTAAAATTAGCAACGTCTTAAATCATAAAATTATTTCTCTTTCTGATTCAATCGATTTTCAAATCAATGGAGGTCGAAAATTAAGTGGTGCTATCTCAACCAATACTTCAAAGAATGGTGCTTTGGCTTTGATGGTTGCCTCACTTTTAAACAAGGGAATTACTATAATTAGAGATGTTCCAAAAATTGAAGAGGTAAACAGGATGATTGAATTGTTGGAAGCAATCGGTGTGTCAATTAAGTGGCTTAATCAGGATGATATAGAAATTCGGATTCCAACAAAATTTAAATTAGAAAATCTTCTTCATGAATCTGCTAAAAAAATTCGTTCCGGTTTAATGCTTATCGGTCCTCTTATTCATCATGATAAAAATTTCAAAATGGCTCATGCTGGAGGCTGTAAAATGGGACAAAGAACTATTGCAGCTCATCAATATGGTTTAGAAGATTTAGGAGTAAAAATTCATGTAGATGCTGATAATTATGAAATCAGTCATGGCGAATTGAAAGGGGCAGATATCATTATGTATGAAATGAGCGATACTGCTACTATAAATGTTTTATTGGCGGCAGCTTTAATTCCTTCAGAAACAAGAATATGTTTTGCTTCTGCAAACTATCAAGTACAAGATGTTTGTTTTTTTCTAGAAAGATTAGGTGTCAAAATTGAAGGTATTGGTACAACCAATCTTACTATTACAGGAGTGGAAAAAATAAATACTTTCATTGAACATTATGTCAGCGAAGATCCAACCGAAGCCATGATGTTTTTAAGTGCAGCCATTATTACAAAATCAAAACTCGATATTAAAAGAGTACCAATAGATTTTTTGGCACTCGAAATTTTGAAGCTTGAAAAGATGGGTTTGAAATACAAAAAATCAAAAGTTTATTTTGCTAAAAACGGAAAAACGAAACTCGTCGATATAACTATATTACCCTCAGAGTTAGTATCTTTATCAGATAAAATTCACGCACAACCATATCCAGGAATTAACACAGATAACTTACCATTTTTTGTGCCAATTGCTACCCAGACCGAAGGTCAAACACTGATTCATGATTGGATGTGGGAAAATCGTGCTATTTATTTTACAGAAATAAATAGATTGGGGGCCAAGATTGATTTAGCAGATCCACACCGAGTTTTTGTTACTGGAAAAACAAAATTAAAGGGTACACAAATTGTTTGTCCTCCAGCTTTACGTCCGGCCATGATAATTTTAATTGCTATGCTTGGAGCAGAAGGAACTTCCATTCTCAGAAATGTTTATTCGATTCGTCGTGGTTATGAAGAAATTGCAGACCGTCTAAATTCAATAGGGGCAGATATAAAAGTTATAAAAGGTATTTAGTTTATAAAAGTTTTCAACATATAAAACTTCTTATTTTTATAATAGAGTTTATAATATAAGATATAAATTAACAAAATTAACAAATTACAAACATGCAAACAGGT
>CAYYEF010000029.1:0-2989 GCA_964470825.1 uncultured Candidatus Saccharibacteria bacterium
ACAAACAATTTGGATAAAGCTGGAATTGCACACTTAACAGATTTTATTAAAAGTTATAAAAAAACTTGTTTGGTTATTTCGCATGATGCTGATTTCTTGAATTCTTTCACCGATGGAGTTTTATATTTAGATGTTTACACTAGAAAGATTGAACAATATGTTGGAAACTATTTTAATTTGTTAGCTGATATTTCTGCTCGAATCGAAAAAGAAAATAGAAAGAATGCTCAGTTGGCTAAAGAAATACAAGAGAACAAAGATAAGGCAAACTTTTTTGCTAATAAAGGAGGTCAAATGCGTCTGGTGGCAAAAAGAATGAGGGAGAAAGCTGCTGAAATGGAAGAGGCTAAAGTCGATGTGCGTAAAGAAGATAAAACCATTCGTTCTTTCATTATTCCTCATCAACCTGAATTTACAGGTGAAATTATGCATATTAATTCTTTTGGTACTATGGATCCAAAAACTCATAAAATTAAAAATCACAAAGTAGATATTGCTTTGAAACGCAATCAACATTTACTGTTGAAAGGTCCGAATGGAATTGGCAAAAGTACTTTACTTGAAACTTTGGCTTCTCCACATCATGATGGAGCAGTAATTAGTGATGGAGTTCGCGTTGGATATTATCGTCAGGATTTTTCTACCTTGAATTTTGAAGATACTGTCTATAAATCTTTGATGAGTGTGATGGCTGAGCCAATTGAAGAAAATATGCGCTCCGCTGCTTCTGGATTTTTGATAAATGGAGAAATGATGAAAACTAAAATCGGTAGTTTATCTGAAGGTCAAAAAGGTTTGGTGGCTTTTTGTCGTTTGATGTTGCAAAAACCCGGATTACTTATTTTAGATGAACCAACTAATCATATTAACTTCCGCCATTTACCAGTTATTGCTGAAGCTTTAAATAAATATCAAGGCGCCATGATTTTAGTTAGTCACGTTCCAGAATTCGTAGAAAAAATTCGCATTGACGAGACTTTAGATTTAGATAAATAAGCACTGTTGCTTTTTATTCTAGAAGGGATAATATCTGTCTTAGAGGTGGCAAAACACTTCAACAGAACAAATACATATGATAAAAAAACAATTAACGCTGTGCATGGTGCTTAAAAACAGTCGAATTCTTCTTGCTATGAAGAAACGAGGTTTTGGAGCAGGGAAATGGAATGGAGTTGGCGGAAAACTTGAAGTAGGTGAAACCGTTGAAGAGGCTGCTAAACGAGAAGCCTTTGAAGAAATTGGAGTTACGATTACCGACATGGAAAAATTCGGTGTGATTGATTTCACTTTCCAAGAAGGATCTGATCCTATGGAAGTTCACATCTTCAAAGTTAATCAATTTGACGGAACTCCAGCGGAGACAGAAGAAATGAAACCTGAATGGTTTGATGTGGATAAAATTCCTTTTGCAGACATGTGGCCAGATGATGAATTTTGGCTACCACTTCTTTTGCAAGGAAAAAAGTTCAAGGGTCGTTTTCTTTTCGATCGTCCCTCCAGCAAGGAATACACTGCTAAAATTATTGAGCAGGAACTTGCTGAAGTGTCAGAGCTTTAACTAAAAACAAAAACCCGAAACTATAAAAAGTAAGGGTTTTTTTATTTTTAATTATCATAAAATTTGAATTGAATTTAATAAAAAATAAGCTTGATTTGCTATAATACTATAATAAGTTTTAAATTTAATGACTTTTCAAAAAACCCTCAAAAAATTAATTGTAGAACAACCGATTTATATTAGAGACATTTTTCTTTCCGTACTTTTGATTGTAGTTTTAGTTCTACATTTCATTAAAATTTTAAGCAGTAATCTTGATTGGTGGCTTTTATTAGTAACTTCAATTATTGGAGTTCTACCAATTTTTATTAGTGCTATTCGTTCTATTAAAGAAGGCGAATGGGCTTCTATGGACATGCTCGCCTCTATCGCCCTGTTATTTTCTTTGTTAAGTGGTGAATGGCCTTCTGCTATTTTTATTACTTTAATGATTACTTCAGCCAGAATTTTGGATGAGCTCAATGAAGCAAAAGCCAAAAAAAGTATCACCGGTCTTTTAAAGTTGCGTCCTGAGAAAGCTAAAGTGGAAAAAGACGGAATAATTAAAATTATTCCTGTTGAACAAATTCAAATTGGTGACATTGTCATTGTTGATAATAGTGAACGAATTCCAATTGATGGAAAAATTATTTTTGGCGAAGCTACTGTCGACGAATCTTCTTTGACCGGAGAATCTTTGCCTGTTGAAAAAACTGTTGGTAAAAAAGTTTCAAGCTCAACTTTGGTCACTTCTGGCAGTATTAAAATTTTGACTGAAAAAATTGGTAAGGATACAACCTTGGAAAAAATTATTGCTTTGGTGGAAGATGCTCGTGAAGAAAAACCAGAAGTGGAAAATCTCGGCGCTCTTTTTGGAAAAGTTTATTTAATTTCTATTTTTGTGGCTGCCATAGTTATTCTTTTAGTTTCAAAAAATATTTACTTGGTTTTGGCTGTTGTTTTAGTCGTTTGTGCTGATGATGTGGCTGTAGCTATTCCAATTGCATATTTGCGAGCCATTAGTATTGCTGCCGGGGCTGGAATTATTGTGAAGGGAGGAAAACATTTAGAAGCTCTTCGTTCAGTTGACACTATTGTTTTTGATAAGACGGGAACTTTAACTATTGGTAAGCCGATTGTTTCTGTTATTGAAAGCGCCGAAGGTTTTAATATTTCAGAAGTTTTAAAATATGGTTATATAGCAGCTATCCGCTCAACTCATCCCTTAGCTAAATCTTTAATTTCATATGCATCAGAAAAAAACTTACCAGAAATTTTTCCAGATTCAGCTGATATTGTTGGCGGTAGAGGAGTAGTGGCTTTGAAAGATGACAAGAAAATTATTATTGGCAATAAAACATTTTTGGACTCATATAAAATTTCTATTCCAGAAGATTTATTAGAAAAAGTTTCGGCTCGTTCTGAACTTGGAGAAAGTGTTTCTTATATTGC
>CAYYEF010000030.1:0-2776 GCA_964470825.1 uncultured Candidatus Saccharibacteria bacterium
CCAACAGGTAACGGGCAAGTAGACGTCGCTCTATTTAAGCAAGAGCGAATGCAAATTGGTTAGCCTTGAAATAAGGACTAACTATTGATTTTGATTTTGCATCTATTGTTTTGATAGTTTTAAGAGTTACCAAAGCTCTACTTTGCACATATGAATGCGATTGTCTGTCGAAGCCGATCATCCCCTAATTGTTTTCATGAAATGTGTATCTGAAAAATTCTGTAGGGCAGGTAAGCATGAAAACACTTAGTGAATGATAGGTCTTATTCGAAGTAAAACTTTCTAAAAAGTTTTAACGCAATTTTTTCAAAGTTCTCTCCATTTCGCGATCATCTTCTCGTTTTTTAATTGATTCACGCTTGTCTCCCTTTTTCTTTCCACGTCCTATTGCAAAGGAGACTTTTAATAAACTACTTTTATTATACAATGAAATTGGCACTAGTGTCAAACCTTTGTTTTTATCTATCTCGGTCAATTTCAAAATTTCTTTTTTGGTAAGCAAAAGCCTGCGAGGTCTTTCCGAATCATATCCATCAGGAGTGTTGCTGGCTTGATATGGGGGAATGCTGGCACCTATTAGGTAGACTTCTTTTCCGCGCACTACTACATATGCACCATCAAAATTACCGCGTCCAGCTTTGATTGATTTTACTTCAAAACCTAAAAGCTCGATACCCGCTTCATAAGTATCGCCAAGTTCGTAATTAAATCCCGCTTTTTTGTTATTAATAAAAGTGGTCATGTCTTTATCTTACTGTATAATGTTCTCTATGACAAAAGAGCAAAAAAATACCGAACAAAAGCCGGGAAACTCTCAAAAGGGTAATAATGGCAAGTTCAAAAAAATTATTAAAATCAAGAAAATGCCAAAACCAGCAGGGTTTATGAGTAATTTAATGACTGCTATTTTGATTATTTTTACTATTGTTCTGCTTTATTCTTTTATAGAAGAAGGTAAGGGGCAAAGTCAGGAAATTTCTATTTCACAATTAGCAGGAGATATTCAAGGTGGTTTTGTTCAAACTGTGACTGTTCGTGGCGATGATGTTGAGGCAATTTACAAATCAGATAGCGAACCTAAACCTTTAAAGAAAACTAAAAAAGAATCTGGCACTGCTCTGTCAGACACCTTATCTAATTATGGAGTAACTGCTGAACAATTAAGGAATGTTAGTATCGAAGTAAAAGATCCAACAGGTTTTGGATATTGGGCTCTACTTCTTCTGCCATTTTTGCTTCCAATATTTTTTATTCTATTTTTAATTTGGTATTTCACTCGTCAGGTTAAAGGGGCGGGAATGCAAGCTTTCACTTTCGGTCAATCAAATGCTCGTATGATGAATCCAAGCGATAAATCAAAAGTTACCTTCAAGGATGTTGCGGGCGCCAAAGAAGCCAAACAAGAATTATCAGAAATTGTAGACTTTCTAAAAAATCCAAAAAAATTCATTGAGATTGGTGCTCAAATTCCAAAAGGTATTTTGATGATGGGTGCGCCCGGTACTGGAAAGACTTTATTGGCGCGAGCAACCGCAGGGGAAGCGGGTGTGGCTTTCTTTTCAATCTCTGGATCTGAATTCGTAGAAATGTTTGTGGGAGTTGGAGCAAGTCGAGTGCGTGATTTATTTAAAATGGCCAAAGCTGCTGCACCTTGTATTATTTTCATTGATGAAATTGATGCGGTAGGAAGAGCGCGAGGTATTGGTACTGGTGGAGGAAATGATGAACGCGAACAGACATTGAACCAGATTTTGGTTGAGATGGATGGTTTTGAGCCAAATGAAAAAGTGATCGTGATGGCTGCTACAAACAGACCAGATGTTCTTGATCCTGCCATTTTGAGACCAGGTCGTTTTGATCGTCGTGTAACAATTGATTTACCTGATCGAAGTGATCGAGAAGAAATTCTGAAAATACAAGCTCGAAATAAACCATTGGCCGAAGATGTTAATTTCAGTGTCCTTGCTGAAAGAACCCCTGGTTTTTCAGGAGCAGATTTATATTCAATGGTTAATGAATCAGCTATTTTGGCAGCACGTGAAAATCGTACAAAGGTTGCACAATTTGATTTAATTCGTTCTATTGAAAAAGTTATGCTCGGTCCTGAAAGACGCAGTCACTTACTTTCTAAAAAGGAAAAAGAAATTACTGCGTATCATGAAGCGGGTCATGCTTTGGTTGCTTCACTTTTGCCGAACGCTGATCCGGTGCATAAAATTTCTATCATCGCCCGTGGACGCGCTGGTGGATATACACTCAAGCTTCCATCTCAAGATCGAAAACTTCAATCTAAAAAAGAATTTTTAGATGACCTAGCTATGACTCTTGGTGGTTATGTTACTGAACAAATGATTTTCGGTGATATTACTACTGGACCATCAAATGACTTACAAGTGGCCGCAGGTTTAGCACGCGATATGGTCACACGATTTGGTATGTCAGAAAAAATTGGACCGGTTGCTTTAGAGGGAAATGGCGGAAGAACTATGTTTGGTCGCGGTGGAGTTGATAGTGAATACTCTGAAAAAGTTGCGGCTGAGATTGATGCAGAAGTTTCTAGGATTGTGAATGAAGCTTTGGAAAAAGCTAAAACACTTTTGACTGAAAATAAAAAAGTGCTAGAGGTTATTGCTAAAAAATTATTACAAGTCGAAACACTTGAACGGGCTGAATATGAAGCACTGCTTGAAGCACAAGGTATCTTTCTAAAAAAAGATTCACCAGATAACTTATCGAAGGAAGAAGTGACAATAGGTGAAGATTTAACTAAATAAAT
>CAYYEF010000031.1:0-2363 GCA_964470825.1 uncultured Candidatus Saccharibacteria bacterium
TAGTCGGCGTGACCTGGAGCATCGATGTGAGCATAGTGTCTGTTAGGTGTTGTATATTCTGAGTGAGAAAGTGAGATTGTAATACCTCGAGCTTTTTCTTCAGGGGCTTTGTCAATAGCGTCAACAGCTTTTACTTCTGCTGTGTATCCTTCTGTCTCGTTAAGAGTTTTTAGAATAGCAGCTGTAAGAGTTGTTTTTCCGTGGTCAACGTGACCAATTGTACCCACGTTTACGTGTGGTTTTGAACGATCAAATTCTGCAGCCATAATAATTTATGTTAATTAATTTTAAATAATAAACGAGTAAGTTTTCAGAAAGGCGCGAGAACTGCTCCTTCTAAAAACTTGCTCCACGAAAAATGTGTTGTTTTTTGAACCTTATTTAAATTTTAGATAAAGATAAAAAAACCGCACAAATGTCGTAGAATCATATTAGCAAATTGAGAGTTAGTGTCAATAATTAATTACTGTAAATTTAGAATTTGATGCAAGCATTTAGAGCAATATTTTTAGGTCTTGTTTCAGAACCTCCAGACGCATTAATAGATAGAGAGTGTGTATGTGCTCCTGCTGCTCCAGTTGTTCCTGAAGTCATTCCATTATTTTGAGCATTAGTGTCATTACTTCCAGCTGAAGCATCTTTTTGATTACCAACATTAGGATATGAATAAGAATGACTATGTGAACCTGCGCTATTAGCGGTTCCTGTGTGAGTATGAGACTCAAAAGTATCTCCTTGTTTTGCACCAAATCCGCCAGAAACAGAACCATCACTATTGGTACCAAAACCTCTAATAAAATAACCTCTTAGATCTGGAACATTAAAAGTAGAGGCGGATGCAGAGCCGAAAGTTGTCCCTATAACAGAAAATAATGATGAATATGTTGTCCTACTAATTGATGCGCCATTTGCAGCGATAAAACCTGATGGACAGTTAGTACTAGCCATGTAAACAATACTTCCGACCGGCATTCCTCCTCCGCCATTTGCAGAGGAAGCGAGAGGTGGAGTAACACAATTTTGACCCAAATCATCACAATACTGTCTTGCTCCAACATTTCCACTAACACCAAGAAGAAGATTAAGAGGCATTGAATAATTATCCAATGTTGATGAGGCAACCACAACAGAGCCCCAAGATTTAAAACCAACAACATTCAATATTCCTGATTTTGTTTGATCAAAATTACTAATATTAATTGGAGCATATGTATTTCCTTCTGGAGGATTATTGGTTGGTCCTGTCCAAGCATTTAAATAACTTGTAGTAACTAAAATAAATAGTCCTACTATTAAAAATATTGTTTTTGAAATTTGTTTTTGCATATTTTATTTTAATTAATGTTACCTGAAAATGGTTTATTTAAGTTATCTATAATTTGTTCTTTGGTTGTAGTGCTATTACCTGAAAATGGTTTATTTAAGTTATCTATAATTTGTTCTTTGGTTGTAGTGCTATTACCTGAAAATGGTTTATTTAAGTTATCTATTACTTTATTACTTTCTATTTTTGTTTCTGTAACAGGATTTTCATTACTTAATTTATTTTTATAAATTATCTTATACCAAAAAATCAAAGATAGTAAGATAAATAATAATAATAATAATATAAGAAGAAGAATTTTTTTATCTATCTTAAACATAATACATATTGTATCAATATAAATTATATTTTAGTTTAAAGTTATTAACAAAAATAAAAAACACGCTTTATATTGAATAAGGCGTGTTTTTTATTTTAATTTATTTTAAAACAACTTTAGCACCAGCTTCTTCTAAAGCTTTTTTCAAAGCTTCAGCGTCTTCTTTCTTCATTCCTGTCTTAACATCTGCAGGAGCTCCGTCAACAAGGTCTTTTGCCTCTTTTAGACCAAGACCTGCGGCTTCCTTAACAACTTTAATAACAGCAATTTTTTGAGCACCGGCGTCTGCAATATGAACTGTGAAGTCTGTTTTTTCTTCAGCAGCTTCTCCACCTGCAGCAGGTCCAGCAACTGCAACTGCAGCAGCTGAAACACCGAATTTTGCTTCAAAAAGCTTTACTAATTCGTTCAAATCTAGAACGCTCATTTTTTCGATTTCCTCTACAATTGATTTAAATTTTGCAGGGATTTCAACGTTTTTTGTTTCTTCCATGATAGTTAATTAAATTTTAATAATTATGCTTGCTTCTTTTCAGCAATAGCATTAAGTGCCAATACAAGCCCTTGAATTGGTGAATTAATAACGTTAACAAACATTCCTCTTAGAGTTAATTGGTCAGGAATCTTGGCGATTTCTTCCATTTGAATTTTTGAAAAGTATTTACTTTCAAAAACTCCACCCAAAATTGAAACTTTGTCAGCGTATTTCTTTTGGAAAGA